>JASEIE010000019.1 GCA_030024065.1 Thermodesulfobacteriota bacterium | reverse complement strand
TTTTCCCCCTTTCTTTACCTGATTTAAAAACATCAAACTATCAAAAAAAACACTTCAACCCTTTTTCTCAATCATCTCCGACCAGAAAACACCTCCCTTTGCTGAAAGATGCGGGGGGATCTCATCAAACACAATATTCACTTGATCCGGCCGGACTTTGACGATCTCAACAAAGATCTCCGTTATCCTGTCGACCAACGCCTGTCGCTGCTCCTGCGTCCTTGTATTAAGCCACTCGATCTTGATCCGGGGCATATCCTCCTCCTTTTCTTAACGATTTAATCCGATAATATTTCGATCCAATAACACCCTCAATCACTGAACGGTAAGCTGTTTCTATATGACAAGGCTATCCAATGTATTTTCTTTTTTTGAAAAGAACTGAAGCACAAAATTACCTGCTTCCTTGGTATGTTTCTTGGCAATTTCTTCCGCTTCCGCATTTTTCTCACGCTTCAGGGCTTCAAATATATTGACATGATCCTCATAAGACTCTTTTAATCTTTTTGGCCTTGCCAACGAGAAAGATCTTAAACGCATAATGTGCTTCATTAAGCCCTTATTGACATCGCAAAGCCATTGGTTTTGACTCTTCTGATAAAAAAAATCATGAAATTCACTATTGAGGTTCTTATAGGAGTTAGTATCCCTCTTTTTTATGCATCCCTTCATCTGTTGCAATAATTTTCCTAAATAAGAAAAATCCTCTTCTCGAAGGTTGGGAACAGCAAGTCTTATAGCAAGAGAATCTAATGTACTTCTCAGTTCATAAATACTTTCGACATCCTTAACGGTTAGCCCTTTGATTCGTGCACCTTTTTGAGGAATAATTTGAACCAACCCTTCAAGCTCAAGTATTCTAAAGGCATCCCTGATCGGGGCACGACTCACTCCCAGTTGCTCGGACAAGAATTTTTCGGGAAGACGCTCTCCCGGCACAAGCTCACCCTTTGCAATCGCTTCTCTCAGGATAGAAACAACCTTCTCGGAAAGAGCCCCCCGTTCAATCTTGGCTGCACTTAAGGCAAGTGGCATTAAAATCTCCCGTGTTCTAATGTCGACAATTTACAAGTTAATAGTTTATTTGTCAACTATTTTTTAAAAAAACTTGACAAAAAAATCATTTCCGATATAATTTTTTAAAATAGCGAAAGTTAGGTGAACCATTAGGAGAGTATTTTTGTGGATGCGTTTCAGAGTATTAGTTTGGGATTTTCTGTTATCCTTACCCCGAGCAATATATTTTTCTGCTTTTTAGGCTGTTTTGTGGGAACCCTCATTGGAGTTCTCCCTGGCATTGGATCTACGGCCACTGTTGCCCTTTTACTTCCTTTTTCATTTAACCTTCCTCCCGTTACTGCGATCATCATGTTGGCAGGGATCTTCTATGGGGCGATGTACGGTGGTTCGACGACATCGATTCTTGTCAACATTCCCGGAGAAGCGGCTTCGGTCGTCACCTGTATTGATGGTTACCAGATGGCTAGGCAGGGAAGGGCTGGACGGGCCTTGGGAATTGCTGCCATTGGTTCATTCATAGCAGGTACAGGAGGCGTGATTTTACTCATGATACTGGCCCCCCCCCTTGCCAGACTTGCTCTCAAATTTGGACCATTCGAATTTTTTGCTCTCATATTTTTCGCGTTGACATTGGCAGCGTACCTGACCTCAGGCTCCATGATCAAGGCCTTTGTTATGGTGGCAGCAGGAATGATTATCAGTACCGTGGGACTTGATACTGTTTCCGGGGTTCAACGTTTCACGCTTGGAATCGAAGAATTCTACGATGGGATTGGCCTCGTTCCTGTTGTCATGGGCGTCTTTGGTGTAGGGGAAATCCTGATCAATTTAGAAGAAACGTTTAAAAGGGATATTTTCAAAGCCCAAATTGGTGGGTTACTTCCAGACAAAAAAGATATGAAGGCCTCTGCCTTGCCAATCGTTCGGGGCTCGCTCTTAGGATTTTTCCTCAGTATCCTACCAGGGGTTGGAGCATCGATCCCCTCATTTATCTCCTATAGCGTGGAGAGAAGATTCTCCAAACACCCGGAGAAATTCGGAAAGGGAGCTATTGAAGGGGTTGCTGGTCCCGAGTCGGCCAATAATGCCGCTTGTGCGGGAGCCTTTATCCCGCTTTTTACCTTCGGGATTCCAACGACGGCCACCATGGCCCTTCTATTAGGTGCTTTTTTGATTCATAATGTCATCCCGGGCCCTCTTCTCATTCGAAACAATCCAGATGTATTCTGGGGAGTGATTCTTAGCATGTATATGGGAAATATCATTCTCCTGATCTTGAATCTTCCCCTCATTTCGATCTGGGTGAAGTTGCTGAGGGTACCTTATGCAACCCTTTTCCCCTTGATTCTCCTTTTTTGTCTCATCGGGGCTTATGCCAATAATGGGAGCCTCGTGGATATTAATGTGATGATTATTTTTGGCCTCATCGGATACCTTATGAGAAAGACAGGGTTTGAGGCCGCTCCTTTCATATTCGCTTATGTTCTGTGTCCCATATGGGAAGAAACATTTCGACGCTCATTACTGCTGTCGGGTGGCGACCTGTTGGTTTTCTTTAAGAGACCTATCCCTGCAATCCTCTTATCCCTTGCCTTTATTTTTATCTTATCTTCGATTTTTTCATCAGCGAAGAGGAGGAGATTAACAGAGAAGTTAGGAGAAGAGTAAGTGGGATTGAACGAAGAAGGGAGGTGATTGATAAATCTCTCAGGTAAAGAGAGAATGATGTCTTTAAATGTCGCATTTTGGTTGTCCCCTATTTACTATTCAAAGGAGGTAAAAAGAGATGAGAAAGAATGCTACAGTATTTTTAACAGTAACTTTTATTGCTCTTTGCTGGGTCATGATGGTTGAAGGGCTGGCCTTTGCTCAAGAGAAGTTTCCATCAAAACAAATGACTTTCGTTATTCCCTGGGCAGCGGGAGGGGGGCAGGACTTGGCGGCGCGCGCGATGCAGCCCGTTATAGAGAAGCTCACGGGAGTCCCTGTCCTTGTTGTCAATAAACCTGGGGGAGGGGCTACCATTGGGTTTGGTGAGGTGATGAGGTCTGATCCAGATGGATATACACTCTGTCATATATCTCCATCCATTAGTATCGTTAAATACACGATAAAGGATACGCCGGTGGATTATGTGAAGTTTGAGCCGATTATTTTTTCTGCCTATGCTCCCCAGATTGTTGTAGCCAGGAAAGAGGCCCCGTGGAACACCTTGAAGGAATTACTCGATTATGCGAAAGCAAACCCGGGAAAGCTAAGAGTTGCTAATACAGGATATGGGGCGATCCATCATATGGGTGCCATAGGTATAGAACTTTCTGCTAAAGTGAAGGTTACCCACATTCCTTATAAAGGGACAGGAGCAGCCATTCCAGAACTACTGGGAGGGCATGTCGATGTTCTCATTACATCATTGTCAGACATTCTTCATCTAATAAAAGGGGGAGTTCTAAAGGCTATTGGAGTTGCAGATAGCGCCAGAAATAAATATATACCCGAGGTCCAGACATTTGTAGAACTCGGCGTCAACCATAAGGTCCTATCCTATCACGCATGGATTGGGCCGAAAGGAATACCTAAAGAGAGGGTACAAATCTTATATGATTTATTTGTGAAAACCCTCAATACCGATGAGATTAAGGCCTTTTACGACAGGCAAGGGGCAACCATCTCGGTGAAAGACCCTACAGAATTTGGTAAGTTTTTGGCAGAAGAGGATAAGAGATGGAGGGAAATGATCACCATTGGAGGGATCAAACCTGAGTGAAGTTCAGCTCATAGGCAGGATCTAACATACCATCATTTGGAACATTGGTTTTTATCCCTGCCTACATTGTTGGGGATAAAAACCAATATTTTTGAATAAAGATTATGGGGTATTTAGTTTTATTTTGTTGGAATGTTTAGAGGGATTTCTATGAAGAATCTTGATCGCATTAGTGGCATCATCTTATTCCTATTTGGGTTTGGGATTTGTTTAAAATCCTTAACCTATCCCATCGGGTCCTTTAAATCACCGGGAGGGGGACTTTTCCCCTTGTTGGGTTCGATCACTCTCATGGGACTAACAGCGGTGATCATAATACAAACCTTCTCAGGGGGAAAGGGGGAAAAGGGAAAGTTTTTCCCTGCGAAGGAGGCGCCCAAGAGAATCTTTTTAGGGTTATTATCCTTGGTGGGTTTTAGGTATTTACTACCGGTGATTGGTTTTGGGCCATCCACATTTATTTTCATCTTTTTTTTAGCCATGTTCTTAAGTCATTATAGTTGGAAGGTGAGTCTGTTTTTTTCGGTGTTGACAGCCTTGACAAGCCATTATCTCTTTCAGGTGTTTTTGAAGGTCCCTATGCCTCGATCGCTCTTAGGGATTTAAGATAGGAGGATTATCCGCAGGAGGAGATGATTACCCAATCCTGAGGTAAAAAAACTTCCCGGGATGGTCTTGACTTATCCTCCCAGGCCTGGTGCCAAGCTGGCGTTCGAATGTATGAGGAGGACACCCCATATCTTGTGGATTTTTTTTGACAGACTAATTTCTTTTTCGTAGCTTTAAAAAATTCTTAAAGCAAGGTCTTATCACTAGAATGGCAAAGTCCGAACATTATCCGGAACTCATTCAACTGAGACGGGAAGCGCTCTTGCGGTCCATCGGGTACACCCATGAAGATCTCAAAAGACCATGGGTTGCGGTGGTCCACGCCTGGACGGAAGTAGGGCCGGGCCAGTTTCACCTGAAAAAGGTCGCAGAGGCAGCGAAGGCTGGAATACGTTCAGCCGGCGGGACTCCGGGTGAGTTCGTGGTTCCAGGAGTCTGCGCCTCTTCGAGCGGAGGGAGGGAGCGCTTCATGTACAAATTTCCTTACCGGGATTTTGCATCCGCCATGGTGGAGATCATGCTCAGCCTCTACGACTTTGACGGCGCTGTCCTCATCCCTTCCTGTGACGACGTCGTTCCTGCCTATACGATGGGGGCTGCCCGGACCAATATCCCTTCCATTATTGTCACCGGTGGTTACATGGAACCGGGGTATCACCGGGGCAACCCCGTTTTTACGAGTGCTGTGCAGGTAGGATACGCTGAGTACCAGGCAGGTAAGATTTCAAAAGAAAAACTTCTAGACTATGTGGGATCCATCTGCCCAACACCGGGTCAATGTCCTAACATCGCGACGGCGAACACGATGTGTGGTGCCGTGGAGGCCTTGGGCATGTCCTTTCCCGGAAACACGACCACTTCATCGGTAAGCGGGAAACTCCAGGAGATTGCCAAGAAAGCCGGTCAGCAGGTATTGACCCTCATTGGAAAAAAGATTAAACCCAAAGACATTATGACCAAACAGGCCTTCGAGAATGCGATCCGGCTGGTTTTGGCTGTAGGCGGATCGCTTAATGCGGTTGTCCACCTCACTGCCATTGCAAGGCAGCTCGGAATTAATCTTGACCTGTCCCTATGGGACGATTTGAGCAGAACAACTCCTTTTGTCTGCAGGGTAAGGCCCAACCTTTCTGAATACACATTAAAGGACCTCGAGAGCGCAGGAGGAATTCCTGCGGTGCTAAAACAACTGAGCCCTCTCTTGCACTTGAATACGCTGACAGTGACGGGGGCAACCCTCGGCGAAAATATCAAGGGCGCGCAAGACCCAGACCACCAAGTCATCCGACCTCTCAACGATCCCTTTTTAAAAGAAGGGGGGATCGTCGTGTTGAAGGGGAACCTTTCCCCTGAGGGAGCGGTGGCCAAGCAGAGTGCCATTCCCCAACCTATGTTACACCATCGAGGGCCGGCCCGTGTCTTCGAATCGGAGGACGAAGCTGTTCATAAAGTTCTGAACAAAGAAATCAAGAACGGAGAGATCATCGTGATCCGATACCAAGGGCCGAAAGGCGCCCCTGGAGTCCATGAGCTCATTAACGTCATGCATTTTGTAATGGGCATGGGATTAGGCGAATCAGTGGCTGTCGTCACCGATGGAAGATTTTCCGGGGGGAACTTCGGAGCGGCCATTGGGCATGTTTCGCCTGAGGCGTACGATGGGGGACCCATTGCCATTGTCCGGGATGGGGACGAGATCGAAATCGATATCCCAAACCGACAACTCAAACTGAACATTTCAGACCAGACATTGGCGGAAAGGTTAAAAGGCTGGAAGCCACCCAAACGGGAATGGAAAGGCGCTCTTGGCATGTATGCTCAAATGGCGAGTTCCATGACCGAAGGCGCGACGATTTTTTAGGACTGACCCGAGAATTGACTTATGGAATGGATCCATTTATTATTAGTGCTCACATTATCCAAAGCCTTTTTTTGCTTACAAATATAGTAGGCGCGGAAGCACAAGAAAGGCATGCTTTACTTCCCAGGTTGTTCACATCAACTCCAATGAGAAAGGAGGAGACGGATGTTAAAAGAGGTGAGAGGAGGCCGGAATACCTACGGCGAGGTTATTGGAATCATGATGATCGAACGGCGGTTTCCGCGTATCCCAGGGGAGATGGGGAATGCAACGACCTTCGATTTCCCCGTGAGGCTTCATGTCGTGAAGGGAGTCGATATCTCGACCCGTTTTAAGATGTTCGCCGGAGGGGAGGAGTTTATAGAACCTTTTGTCCAGGCGGCGAAGGAGCTGGAGCGCGTGGGAGTGAGGGCAATTACGACGAATTGCGGGTTTCTTGTTTTGTATCAAGACATCATTGCCGACGCCGTCAATATCCCGGTCTTTATGTCGAGTCTGCTTCAGATCCCTCTGGTCTATCGGATGTTGCGGAAGGATCAGAAGGTGGGGATCATCACGGCCGAGGGTAGCGAAAAAGGCCTCGGAAAGAAGCATCTTGAAGCCGCCGGCGCGGGGCACGTCCCCGTCGTGATCGTCGGGATGGAGAACAGCGAGGCCTTCCAGTGCATCAGCCAGGACCGAGAGGTCCTCTATCCCGAGCAGCTCCGGGATGACCTGGTCGTCATTGCGAAGACACTGGTCGATAATAACCCCGACATCGGAGCACTCGTCCTTGAATGCGCCAACCTCCCGCCCTATGCCAAGTTCATCCAAGAAGCTGTCAACCTTCCGGTCTTCGACTTCCTGACGTTAACCCAGATGGTTTACGCGGCAGTCGTGAAACGGGAATATAATGGTTTGATGTGAGTTAACAGAGTTAACACCTACGAAAGGAGGTAAGAGAAAATGGAAAAAAGGAAATTCGTAAAATGGTTTTGTCTCCTGTTCCTGGTAGCAATGGTGACATCGAACTGGCATGCCACGGTTTCCGCCGCCGACCAAGCGGTGATCGATGGCGCAAAAAAAGAAGGGAAGTTCGTCTGGTACACGTCGATGCCTACAGAGCCTGCTGTAGAATATCTGAAGGCCTTTAAGGCAAAATACCCTTTTCTGGATGTGAGCGAGTTTTTTCGAAGCACATCAATGACCGTTTGGTCCCGGTTAGAGACGGAATACAAGGCGAGGAAGGCGATCGCTGATGTGATGCATATCGCCGCTCTTCCCCCGTATATCAAGATGGTCGATGACGGGTGGCTCATGAAATTTGATTCCCCTGTCTATAAGGAGTACCCGAAAGAATATGTGCATCCGGGTTATTATGCTGCGTTTCGCTCTTTTGCCATGATCGGTGGTTACAACAAAGAGGTGCTCTCCCCCGACAAAGTGCCAAAAACCTGGAAGGAATTGGCGGACCCCAGATGGAAAGGCAAACTGGGCGTTGAGCCTGGAAGTTCAGGTGCCCAAGCCGTTATCTATCACACGCTCACGGAAGTCCTCGGGAGTCAGTATTGGGAGCAGATTGCACGGAATAAGCCAAAGGTTTACACGGGAACAGGGGCAACGACCGTTGCCCTGCTGAGGGGAGAGATCGACATTGCCACGTGTTATTACGGATATGCGGTCTATGAAGAGCGTGAGCTGAAGAAGAGCCCGATCATGGGAATCTGGTTCGAAGAGGGCACGCCACGTGTGGACGCTCCCATGGGAATCATGAAGAATGCCCCGCACCCCAATTCGGCCAAGCTGTTTTTGGAGTGGGGCCTGTCAAAAGAAGGACAAATGAAAATGGTGGAGATCGTAGGGTCCTATTCGGCAAGGCTGGATGTTCCCCCGGCCAAGAACAATCCTCCCCCGACAGCCTTCAAATCCTTGCTGGTCAAGGACATGAAGGTTTTCACGGGGTTCCTCAGCCAGTTTCCGGATATCTGGAGGGGGGTTACAGAGTAAAGAGGTTCGTGGGGAGTCACGCAGGAACATGTCTCGGTGGGCAAACCTCTTCAGACCTAAGATGGTGGTGTTGGCACTTGTTGTCGGGATCGTGGTCGTTCTGGTCGCAGCTCCGACCGCCATGCTCGTTCTTGGAGCCTTTACGAGTGGGACTATCTTTGAAATAGATTTCATCAAGCTTGTGAAGGGGGAAAAGTTCACCCTTGCGAACTTCGAGCGAATATGGGTTAAGTTTAACGCCCTCCGCCTTTTTTTCAATTCCCTGTACATCTCCCTGGGCAGTACAATTTTTTCCCTGTTCGTAGGGGCGTCCCTCGCCTGGATCATTACCAGGACAGACATCCCCGGCAGCCGGACGCTCCGGGCCTCGATGCTGGTTCCTTTCTACTGTACTCCGATTGTGGGGGCAATCAGTTGGTCGATGCTGGCCTCTCCAAAGGCAGGGCTCCTCAATGTGCTTCTCTCGCCCCTTTTCTCGTTCCTCAATATCGGCCCGATCAATATCTATACGCCCGCCGGGATCATCTGGGTCATGGGGATCTATTATGCTCCCATCATCTTCCTTTTTTGCGCTGGGGCTCTGCAGTCAATGGATCCTGCTTTGGAAGAGAGCTCACGGGCCTCGGGAGCGAACCATTTTATGACGACGCTGAAGATAACCTTTCCCCTGATCTCTCCGGCCATCCTGGGTGGAACCCTGCTGGTCTTCGTCTTATCCATGGCGGCCTTTGGTGTCCCGGCCATACTGGGGATCCCTGAGAGTTTCTATGTCGTCACGACGAGAATCCTGACCCTCATCACGGGCTATCCTCCGGAGCATGCTTTGGCGGCTGCCCTGGGCCTCCTCCTGTTCATCTTTTCCGCAGCCGGAGTATACCTTCAGAGAAAGATACTCGGGAAGAGGCAGTTTGTTACGGTGACGGGAAAGGGTTTTCGCCCCCGGAAGATCAAAATGGGAAAGTGGAGAATTCCCCTTTTGCTCGTCTGTGTCCTCTATGTTTTTCTCTCAGCCATATTGCCAATGGCAGCCCTGCTCTGGACGTCCCTCCTGAAATACCTGGTGATCCATCCCAGCAAGGCCCAGTATACCATCTCGAACTATCTCTACATCTGGTTCAGCTACCCCAACACCTTCCTGGCGGTGAAGAATAGTCTGTTTATAAGTGTCATCGGTGCAAGTGTAGCGATCTTTCTTAACGGGGGGATCGCATGGATCCTTCACCGCACGCGCCTGCCGGGACGGAGCCTTCTGGAATACCTCTCCATGTTTCCCCTCACCATGCCGGCCATCGTTTTTGCCGTGGCCCTGCTGTGGACCTGGATTAAGGTGCCCTATCTCTACGGGACGATCTGGCTCCTTCTCATCGCATATATCACCGTCTTTATGCCTTTTGGCATTCGGTCGATTTCCGCGACGATCGTCCAGATCGATAAGACCCTCGAGGAGTGTGCTCAGGTCACAGGGGCTTCCTGGATTCGCACGCTGAGAACGATCACCTTTCCGCTTCTCAAACCCGGGATCATTGCGGGCTGGAGCCTTCTGTTCATCATGTTCAGCAGGGAATACTCCTCTTCCGTTCTTCTGTGCAGCAGTCGCTCCACGGTGATGTCTGTGGAGCTCTACAATCTGTATTGGCAAGGGTATTATCCCGTTCTCGCCGTGCTGGCTATTGTTCAAAGCATCATCGTCTTTGCGATTCTGGCAGCCGCCCATAAGCTCGGAGGAACCAGTATCGCCATCACGTGATTCCAAAAGAAGACTTACAGGAGAGAAAGACATGGGTGAGTGTGCTCTGTCCGTAGAGAACCTGGTCATTGAATATGGCGGGGTCCGTGCCGTTGATCGCATCAGTTTCGATGTCGAAACCGGAGAGCACGTGTCCCTTTTGGGACCGAGCGGTTGCGGGAAGACGAGTACGTTGAGAGGGGTTGCAGGTTTAGAAACCCCCGTGGAAGGGACCATCACGCTCTTCGGGAAAACCGTTTTTTGCAAGAAAAGGGGGATGGACATTCCCACGGAGAAGAGGGAATTATCCATCGTTTTCCAGTCCTATGCGATCTGGCCCCATTTGACCGTTTTTGAGAATGTCGCTTATCCCCTGAAACTGAGGGATTATTCCAGAAAAGAGATCAAAGACAGGGTCCGCAACATCCTCGAACTCCTTGGCCTTCAGGACTTTGTGGGCAGGTCGGCAACGCAGTTAAGCGGGGGCCAACAACAAAGGGTTGCCCTGGCCCGTGCCCTTGTGTACGAGCCAAAGATCATACTATTCGATGAGCCATTGAGTAATCTGGATGCCAAACTCAGGGCAAAGACGAGGATTGAGCTGAAAGCCCTTCAGAGGAATTTGCAATTCACCTCCATTTACGTGACCCACGATCAGGAAGAGGCCCTAGTGCTCTCCGATCGAATCATCCTTATGAACGATGGCCGGATTGAGCAGGAAGGTTCGCCGAACGAGATTTATACGAAGCCTAAGACGCAGTTTGCCGCGCAGTTCATCCCTTCGGCGAATTTGATCGAAGGGGTGACCGTAGAGAGTTCTCGCGGGCCCTATTACGAGCTGAGGACCCAGGAAGACGTTTCGGTCATGTGTGGTACGACGGCCGAACCGATCCAACCGGGACAAGAGAGAATGGTCTATATCGGTGCCTCTTACCCCAGGCTGAGCCCCTCGGCGCCCCCGAAGGATGTCAACGTGTGGAAGGGCAGGGTGAAGATGAGGATTTTTGTCGGCGACTACGTGGACTACGTGATCGAGTCGGGAGTGGGTGATCTGCAGGTCAGAACCCTCCCCGACGTCCTCCATGATGAAGGACAGGATATCTTCATTTTCACGGATCCAAAATATTGCCACTTGATATAATGAGAGATCTCCCAAAGGTGGCATTTGAGAATGGATAAACCCCAGTCGGAACAGACAGCCGGCCTTCGAAATCTGGTTTATAGGAAACCGACGTAGCGCCTCTTCACCACCGCGCTGTAGACGAGTCTGGTCAGGTCGACGATGTCGAACCAGGGCAGTCCGATTTCCTCCTGGACCCCCACTGCATAAGGGGCAAAGTTAATGCCTTCGCAGACGATAGCCCCTATCTCCGGATTCTTCTGGACCAGATGTTTGACCATAGCGATGACAGCCTTCTCCACCTTCTCGGTGTCGATCTCGAATGTACCCCTGGGACTTTCATAAACATTATAGAAGTCAGGGGCTTGCTCCGCTCCCATGATGACGATGGGCTCGTTCGTGATTCCAGCGAACTTGAGATGTTTCTGGCCCAGATGCCGGGAGTCCATTACCAGGATCCCCACCTTATTTCCTTTGGGCAGCATGCGTGCCACCATCGGGACCTGCAGGAGGCTGGAGGTGAAGACAGGGATGCTCACCGCCCCGGTCAGCGCCTCTTGAAAGGTGATGAGATAACCGCAACTGGTCGTGATGGCACGTACCCCTTCGGCCTCCAATTCCTTGGCAGCCTCAATAAACTCCACCAGCACCGATTCATCCTCTTCCACAATGATCCGCTGCGGCGTGGCACCCGGCACCACTCGAATGCGCACAGGGAAGTCGAAAGTGGTGGCATTCCCAATGTCCCCCGGGACCCTGGGGAACCTGGTATTCAGGATGAGGACGCCGATGGCCTCACCATAAATGGCCCTTCCTCCACGATAGATGGGCATGGTTCTTCCCTCCACAATAGGGAGGTGTGAAAAAATTACCCAGGTCCGCGCAGGGATGGATGGGAGTTGATTTTTTCACACCTCCTCAGGTTGACCGTTGCACAGTTCTCTCCGGATTCAGGTCCTTTCGGCGTGGGCAGTTACCGAACTGCCCACGCCGAAAGGACTTTTTATAGAAAACCAACGTATCTCTTTTTGACGACCGCGCTGTAAACCAGCTTTGTCAGGTCGATGATGTCGAACCAGGGCAGGCCGGTGGCTTCCTGAACGCCTGCGGCATAAGGGGCATAGTTAATGGCCTCGCAGACGATGGCTCCCACCTCCGGGTTCTTTTCGATTAATTTCTTCACCATCCCGATGACGGCCTGTTCCACTTTCTCCGGATCGATCTCCAGAGCGCCCCCGGGATAGGTATTGTAGAAATCGGGAACTTCCTCGGATCCCATGATGACGATCGGCTCGCTGGTGATCCCGGCCGCTTTCAGGCAAGTGTCGGTCAGGCGTCGGGAATCGATGGTGAGGATGCCCACCTTCTTGCCTCTGGAAAGCATCCGCGAGACCATGGGAACCTGCAGGAGGCTGGAGGTGAACACTGGCACCTTCACTGCCTTGACCAGCGCTTCTTGAAAGGTGGTGAGATAGCCACAGCTGGTGGTAATGGCGCGCACCCCGACAGCCTCCAGCTCCTTGGCGGCTTCCACGAATTTCGGCAGCACCGATTCGTCTCCTTCGAGAACAATGCGTTGAGGGGTAGCCCCGGGAATCATTCGGATCCGCACGGGGAAGTCGAAGGTCGAGGCATTCCCGATATCCCCTGGGATTCTTGGAAACCTGGTATCCAGAAGCAAGATACCAATTGCTTCCCCGTAGATCGATCGTCCTCCTCGATAGATTGGCATAATGTCTCCTCCTTTCTCTTCATCAGGGGCTGTGTTCCAGCCTCTGTAAATTCAGATGGGAGAGAACTTCCGGGCACTCTCCCTTAGTAATCAGGTTTGCAACTAACTTACCTGTAATCGGAGCCAGGGAAATCCCGTCCCCTTCATGGCCGGCAGCCATGATCAATCCCTCCACTCCAGGAGCCTGACCGACAATGGGTAGGCCGTCGGAAGTAAAAGGCCTCAGCCCCGCAAAGGTTCTAATGATGCACACATCCTTCAAGAAAGGAAAAACGCGAATGGCTTCCCTCACAATCAAAGATATTCCCCCGTAGGTGGTCCGCCCATTGTAACCTACGAACTCTCTCGAACTGCCAAAAAGGAGGTTTCCCGCTCTGGTATGCCTGATCGTTAATCCGCAGGTAAATCCATCCCCAGAGCCGTCGGTATATTTCGACATCAAGTACTTGGCTGAAAGGATGCTCCCTCGGATCACCGGGGGCAAGACTTCGGTGACTGCCAATATGCCCCGGCGAGGCGTGATGGGGATCCTGAGACCGACCATCCTGCCCACCTCAGGGGCCCAGACCCCTGCCGCGTTCACGATCAGTTCGGTTCTTGTCGTTCCCATGTCGGTCGTGACTTCCGTGACCTTCCCTTTGCTCACTTTAATCGCACTAACACCTGCGAAGGTATGGAGACGCGCTCCATATCGCCTTGCGGCCCTGGCGTAGGCAAAGGTGACCTTGAGGGGATTCACCGTGCCATCCATGGGACAAAAAGTGGATGCGATCACGCTTTCGCTAAAAGCCGGCTGTAGTTCTTTTATCTCTCTCGTCTCCAGGAGCCGGAGGCTGAGGCCCATCTCCCGCTGTCTTTTAACCAAGGAGGATATATATTCCACCTCTTCCTCGGTTTCGGCTATGATCATCCCGCCGTCTTGCTCATATTCCACATCCTCGCCCAATTCGTCGCTTAAGCTCTCGTAGAACGTCTTGCTCTCCAGACCGAGCCTTAGTTTCAGTCCAGACCCTTTTGTCTGCATCGCAATGGCGGCACTGCACGCCCCTGACGTCCCCGAAGCGATATCGGCCCGCTCGAACAGGGCCACCTCGAGGCCTTGTTTCGCCAGGTAGTAGGTGATGGAAGTGCCGATGACACCTCCTCCAATGACGACGACCTGCGCTGAATCAATTCCCATTAATGCATCCCCACCTCGTCGCAAGGGGGCCACGATAATGTTTTCTTATAATCTGGCAGTGAAAATTTTGTCAAGGCGAACCCCGGGTTTACAGGGTGTCCGTAACACAAACCCCATCGTCATGGACCACTCTCCCCCCAACCATGGTCAGATGGACGCGAATCTCTTGCAATCTTTCTTCAAAGATCTGTAATGGGTCATCGGAAAGGACAGCCAGGTCAGCAAGCTTCCCGGCTTCAAGGGAGCCGAGCCTTGTCTCTTGACCGCATAGATATGCGCCCCCCATCGTGAAAGCCATCAAGCCTTGAGCTGGCGATAAACATTGCCTGGAGCCAATGACCGCCCCGCTGTTCTTTTCCCGACGGGCTATAGCAGCCCAGAGTGTATGAAAGGGATTATAAGGCTTGTTGTCTGTGCCAAGGGCAAAGGGAATACGACGTTGAAGGAAGTCCTGGTGAGGAATGGCCCGGTCCGCTCTTTCCGCATCCTCCAGATAAGACGCTCCCCGTAACCAGAGATGGGTGAGGGGAATGGTTTGACACACGACCCCGAGGGATTTGATACGCTCCAACTGGGACGCCTGAACATCACGCACATGTTCGATTACCCAGCGGCGGTCCGACATTGGAAATTCTTTCTGGGCCGCTTCATAGGCCCCAAGGACCTCCTCCATCTCCTCTTCTGTGGAGGCGATGGTGTGAACGCGGATGCGATGGCGGGCCGCTAAAAGCGTCAGGGCGAGAAAACGGGGCCAGGCATTGTAAGAGACGGCAAACCCGGCCCAACCTGTGTACGGGAGCTCCTCCGATCGGAACCGTGCCACATGGCGCTGGCCCCGTAACTGGAGGAAGTAGCCGCAAAACCGCAACAGGTCGTCGCCAAACCAGTCGTTCCATAGGCAACATCCGCGCTCGGCCATCTCCTTTTCCGCCTCTTTCAGCGAAGCCCAGGTCGGACTGATGACCAGGTGGCTGCGAACGGTCATGGCACCTTCGTCCCAGAGGGTTTTGTAGGCCAGCAACACCTCCGGTGCCAATCCATGTCCCTCATACACACTCGTGACCCCGACGCTGTTATAGGTTCTCATCGAATCCCGAAGGGCCTTTGTACGGTCTTCCTGGGTGAAGCGAGGGACGACCCGCATCAGTGTGAATTCTGTGATGGGATACATGTTGCGGTCGATGATGACGCCGGTCGGTTCTCCCGCAGCATCTTTCTCGATGACGACACTGGAGTGGGGTGATGGGGTATGACGGTCAATACCAGCGAGCTGCAAGGCGCGACTGTTGGCTACTGAAACCGAGGGCGGGATATTCCAGGGCGGCCAGATACCTTTAATATAGACCGGATGATCAGGGGAGACCGTGTCCATCTCCCACCGGGTGGGATAGCGCTTCTCCACCAGGTTTTCAGGGACACCGGCATAATTGGGCGGGTCTCCGGGTGGCATGATGACCACCCATTCCCCCTTCTTTTTTCGAGCGACCTCTGCCTTGATGACCGCCAGAATATCGGAGATGGAACTGGCCCGGGAAAGGGTGGGCAAGAGGTTCTTCAGCCCTTCGCGGTCCATGTGGGCATGCGCGTCGACGATCCCCGGGATGGCCGTCAGGCCATGCAGGTCAATGATCCTTGTATTGGAGCCCGCAAGGGGTTTTAACTCAACGTCGCGGCCAACGGCCTGGATGTGGGAGCAACGGATGGCCATCGCCTGGTGAATTGAGGAATTCTCGTCGAGGGTAAGGATGCAGCCGTTGAGGAGGAGTGTATCCGGTGTGTGGTGCGCCTGTTTCATGATTCAAGAGTTACCATTTCAACCTGAATTACTAACCTCCTTCCGCAGATAATATTTTCTACTTGCTATGAGCGGAACCGGGACAGAGCCAGTTCCTCCATAGGGATGGACGTTTTCCCATTGACAATAAATTCAGAAATCAATCTTCCTGTGATGGGGGAAAGGGCAATCCCATCTCCTCCGTGTCCTGCTGCCACCAGAAATCCATCGATGCCGTCCACGGGGCCGACAATAGGGATTCCGTCCTCCACATAGGGCCTCAACCCTGCGTAGGCACGGATGATATGAAACCGGGACAACTGGGGATAGAAATGGATCGCTTTCTGAGCGGAGGTAGCCATGGCCTCAAATGTGTTCCCCCGGTTATACCCAACAAATTCTTTCGAGCTTCCGAGGTAGATGTTTCCATTTGCACTTTGCCAAATGCCACATGTCACGCCGGATCGGGTGGTTTGTTTCAACAGGTCAGGGTTTCTCTTCACCAGTAGATATTTGGATTCGATGGTTGGAATTCGAATGAGAGGAGGGACTGGTTCTGTCACCAGAAGCTGTCCCCGCTGAGGCGTAATCGGAATCTCGATGCCCAACATCCTTCCAATATCAGGCGCGTAGATTCCCCCTGAGTTCACCACCCAGGGGGCGGAAATATCACCCTGGTCTGTTTGGACACCGGTGACTCGCCCTGATTCAACCCGGATTCCTATCACACGAGTATGAAGCCGGATGTCGGCTCCCATCTTAGCCGCCCTTCTCATATAGCTCAGAACGAGATCAATCGGATTGACCTGCATCCCAAGGGGACTGTATGTCGCACCGACAATGTTTTCTTCAGCAACGGCAGGCTGCATCTTCTTGGTTTCATCTCTGGTCAGGATTCGGATGTCGACCCCGGCTTCTCTCCGCTTGGTTACAAATTCCTGCATTCCTTCAAGATCGTCTTCCGTTTCGATGAGCAGCATCTCGCCGGAAAAATCGTGCTCTACCTCATCGCCCATCTCCTCCATGAGACCCCTCATCAACTCCAGGCCCGCCTTGCCCAACTTGAGATGAAAACCTGCTTTCTTCGTCCCCAGCCAGATATAGCCGTTGCAGGCTCCGGAGGTCTGGGAGGCCACATCCTCTTTTTCCACCAGAACCACAGGAACACCCGCTTTGCTCAAATAATAAGCAGAGGCGGCTCCGATCACACCTCCGCCGATGATGATGGCCTCTGTGTGATTACTCTTTCTCATTGGCGAGCACCCCTATAGCAATGGGTCTGACCGGGGGACGGAACGTCGAGGGCATCACTTCACCAATCGGCTGTTGTGTCTCCGTCGCGATGATCCTGGAAACGATTCTTCTGCATGTCCTCCCCTGGCACAACCCCATACCAGCCCGGGTCCTCCGTTTCACACCATCCAAGGTCCGGGCTCCTTCTTCGATCGCCTTCAGGATCTCGGATCGGGCCACTTCCTCACACCGACAAACAATCATCTCTTCATCTGCGTCCATGTCCTTTTCTCCTTAAAGATATCGCCCTCACGTCATCGGCAAACCTCTTGTCGGAAACAACTGAAACCACTGGCGTACGATCAAAACGGCGGGGGTTCGTCACCTTCAGGACCTTTCCTTCGGTCACTTTTCTTCCCTGGCGGTCCAAGCAATCGACCTCTTCCCCCACTTTTGGCAGAGGTTTGAATTCATACGGAAGTTGAACCAATGCCTCCAGAGGAGAGTATGTTTTATCGACAATAAAAATCGCGAGACCTGGACAGCCTGGGATGCAGAGACCACATCCGGTACACTTTTCTGAATCGAGTTGGGGTAATTTCGTCATGGGCCTTCCAACTGAAATGGCCTCCCGGGAGCAGATATAGGCACAGGGATCGCATGGGATCTCTTCGTAGCATTCAATCACAGCTACCGGTCCGCCCTGGAATCGTTCCTCTGAGGGATAACCGGGAACCTTTCTAAATGGACTGTCTCCTCCTGTCGGGGATTGAGGTCCACCTTGATCTGCCGTGGTTTCTTTCTCCTTCCCTTGATCTGCAGCTGATTCGTAGAAGACCGGCCTTCCACGAAGCTCGTCCAGTCTCCTCTTGATCGCCGTCTTTTTCTTTTCCCCTTCAGATTTTTCGATCAACCCCAAGCTCTCAGCGATAGAAATACCGGCCATTCTACCCTGTTCCATCGCGATGCTCGCTTCCTCTACCCCTGCACAATCCCCTGCCACATAAATTCCGGGAACAGTCGTCTCCATATTGTCGTCATGAGTCAGGGTAAATCCTCCAAGCTTTGCAATATAGTCGCATTGACAGTGTGCCATAGATCCCAGCTCCGTTAATGGCGTCAATCCCACTGCCAGACAGACAAAATTAACAGAATGGGTCTGCTCCGTTCCAGGAATCGGCTGCCATTGTTGATCGACACGGATCAGGGTCACCTCCTCCACAGAGTCCTTTCCTTTTGCCTCCTTGACGGTGTGGGAGAGAAGAATGGGAACGCCCAACCGACGGATCTTGTCCGCATGAACTTTGTATCCTCCCACTTTAGAATCGGCTTCCACGATGGCGGCCACCATTGCCCCTGCCTGGATCAACTGATAGGACACGATCAACCCCACATTTCCAGATCCTACCATGAGGCATCGCGTTCCCGGCAGGACCCCGTGAAGGTTCACCATCGTCTGGGCTCCTCCGGCTCCCATCACCCCTGGGAGTGTCCATCCAGGGAATGTCAGGGCATTCTCGGAAGCGCCTGTAGCCAAGACAATTCTCTCAGCCTTCATGGAAATGTTGGCGTCATCTCGAATGATTCCAATCGTCTTGTCTTCGAAGAGACCATAAACAATCGAATTGAGCAGGACCTCTATCCCCAGATCTTCCGCCTGCTTCAGCATCCGGGTCCCAATCTCAAAACCTCTCATCCCTGCGTAGTGCTCCTTCGAACCGAAAAACTTATGGATCTGTTTGAACAGTTGCCCCCCAGGGCGAGCATTTTCATCGAGAACGGCGACCTGTGCCCCAGCCTCCGCCGCTGCAATCGCGCTGGCCAAACCCGCAGGACCACATCCAACGACCACCACCTGCCTCTGCTCCATTCTCAACCCCTCTCAGACTTGATTTGCATTCCTTCCTTCACCAAAGCCATACACGTCCTAACGTTTGGAACTCCATCCACGGTCATGATACAGTCCGTGCAGCGTCCGATGGCACAGAACACCCCTCGTGGCTCCCCTCTCTTTCGGGTCTTACGGAACACCCGTATGCCATTGGCCATCAATGCGGCCGCGATGGGCTCCTCCTCAAAGGCCTGCATCTCTTTTCCATCCACGGATATGGTGACCTTTCGGCCCGTGTCACGCTTGCCCAAAATGGGATGGTCTTTCACTCTCCATCGATCCTTCGCTTTCAATGAGGTGCTCCCCTTTCTCCAGGTTATTTTACGGCGTACTGATGAACCTTCTCACAAACCACGTCAACGCCCAGGCCAGGCACCTGTTCGACGCTGACATAGCCTTTCGCTTGCGCTGCCATATCGATGGTCGTCCGTCTCGAAACAACATCGTCGCTCAGTGCCTGCGAAGCTGGCCCCGGTCCCTCGTGTTTCCTTCCCACGGCTCCAGGCGTAGAAGCGGCAAAATGCCTGCTGGCACAACGTGAAAGCTCCAGAGATGTCCGGCCTCCAACGACGACTGGAAGACCCGCTGCAGCAGCGATGGCAGCCATCTGTTTTGCGAGAAAGAGACCTCCCACCCTCGGGATTTTGATGTTCATCACGTCACAGGCCGAATGCGATACAAACCGTAAGGCATCCTGGATGGTGATCAGGCTCTCGTCAATGCTGATGGGAATTCCCACCTCTCTGCATCGCTTCGATCCCTCGATATCTTCAGCAGGAAGGGGTTGTTCCACAAACTCAATTTCGAGACTTCTTATCTTCTTCAGAAACAGAATCGCGCTGTCTCTGCTGAAGACGCCATTGCAGTCTACCCGGACCGTTTGGTCCGACGGAAGTGCTTCGCGCACTGCGCGAACTCTCGACACATCGTTTTCCACCGATTCACCTGTAACCTTGACGACGACCCCACGAAATCCCTTCCCACAGACCTTCCTGGCTTTATCCGCCATCGCCTCCGGATCGGAGGCACTGATCGTGTAGTCTACCGCAACGGAATCTTGACAGAGGCCGCCAATCAGCTTGTACACCGGTTGATGCAGTGCCTTCCCCAAAATGTCCCACAAGGCAAGGTCGAACCCCGCAACGACATCCACATTTCCCCTTGCCATTTCGAGAACACGGCCAATGATCACCTCCATATCAAAAGGGTCGCATCCTAACAGGTTCTGGCGCATGGGTCCGTTCATGAGGGGTGCAAGCTTCTTGGCATCCCCTGTGGGTGATCGATAAAGGGGGGCCGTCTCACCATATCCGACGATCCCATCATCTGTCTCCATACGCACAATGATCGACTCGAAGGCCGTCATGGCTCCCCGCCCGTAAACGTACGGGACCTCCAGAGGAACTTTCACATGAACGGCATGTATCTCTTTAATCCGCATAAGCATACCTCACTGGTCAGAACTGTCCTGCTTCCTTTGGCATGGAATCTAAAAGATCATAGCTCCCCTTGGTCATGAAGCTGGCCATGGCGGCATACACCCCAAGTGCCCCCCCCAATGGAAGACGCGCAAATTCCTAGGACAACAAACTCGCCGAGCGTCTCGCCCACCGACAGGATTCCCTCCTTTGCCACCTCCGAGAGTTCCTTCAAATGGGACTGCCCTGGACCCACCCCTGTCCAAACATGAACAACGGTAATCCAGGGTTTCCCGAGATCCTCATGCGCATAGGCGATGGAACTCAAAAGGGCTTCTCGCCTAAATTGAATGAGATCTGAGTATTCCTCCGACTTGGACATCCGGTTGCTCCTTCTTCGTTAACCCTTCACCGTGGTGGGGATGATTCATCAAATGAGATTCATTCCGTACTTCTGCAGACAGATTCGTTTGACAGTTTGAAAAATGGACTCCGGGACATAGGCACCTGTTCGCTCCTCCAGGGGTTTCGACTCGATCTCGATCCGCCATTCAAGGCCTCGGCCTTTGATTTCGAGGAAATTATGCATCATTCGTGCATCAGGATCGGCAACAACGGTCGAATGGGTTCGATCGAACCCGAGACCATGGAGGGCGAGACTGGCATGGATATTCACATTGTGAGGGAAAAGCTCACACGCCTTTCGCGTTGGGCCTTCGTAGAGGATGGTTCTCTTGGATAACCTTTCTTTGAGGCCATAACCCTCTTGCGGTCGAATCGTCGTGATCTCCACTTCCTCGATGATCTCTCTTCCATCCCTGACGCCGTCCAGTCCGATGATGGCTCCATGGGAGATGTAGTAGCGCGTCCGGTGTGCCTCGGCGACGGCCTCCAGTCGCTCTTGCAACCCCCTCTCGGCAAAGGCCCCGGCGGAAGCGATAAACAGGTCAGCAAATTCCAAGATACTGGCCGCGTGCTGTTTTACCCATGCCTGGCCAGCCACTTCCACGATAAGGTCGGGTTTTCGTTCCCGTGCCTCTTCCAGGGAAGGAATGACAAGGGAAGGGGGCAGAGCCGACAGCTTCTCCTTCACGACATCACAGACAAACGCAATGGAAAGGTCTTTCTCCAAACTGATCTTTCTAACGAGGTAGGAACCGATTGTTCCGTATCCGATGATTCCTATCCTTTTGATCATTCGCCACCCCTTTGGGTCCTTGTTTAAGACAATCGCACGGTCAGGACTCCCGAAAAAGTCTGTGGACAACGCTCATGTGAAGGAACAATGGGTGGTCACCCGCATTGTTCTCTCCGCGTTCTACTTCAGCACCTCTCGATTGACGAAAAACCGTCGATCAACCTCTTTTCCTACTAGGAAGTCGGCAATATTCTGCGCTGAGGTGGTCACCATTTTTCGTCTCGTTTCGTATGTCATTCCACCGATATGAGGGGTCAGGACGACATTTTCCATCTTCAGGAAAGGGCTGTTTTGAGGCAACGGTTCTTGTTCATGAACATCGAGGGCCGCACCGGCGATCCAACCTTCTCGAAGTGCTTTAATCAAAGCTTTTTCGTCGACGATGGGTCCTCTGGCCGTATTGATGAAATAGGATGTCTTCCGCATGGTCCGCAGCGCCCTTTCGCCAATCAGGCCTTTCGACTTCGCGGTTAATGTCTTATGGAGGGAGACGACGTCGGATTCTTTGAGAAGCGTGTCCAAATCGACAAAGGCGACATTCGGAAAGTCAGTAGGGGTATGACGCTTCGACTCGGTAAAAACAAGGATTTTCCTGACCTCAAATCCCTGGAGTTTTCGAATGACTCCCTTGGCGACGTCCCCGTAACCGATGATGCCAACGGTACACCCGATAAGTTCAGACCCGACGAGGCGATCGGTCTGCCAACCTCCTTTCCGGATGTGTTCCTTGGCTTTCTGGATGTGCCTCATGACAGAGATCATCAAGCCGATTGTAAATTCCGCAACGGCGTTGCTGTTGACCGTTGGAACATTGATGACCGGTATTCCCTTCTCCGTTGCCGCGGCAATATCGATCATCTCGACACCCACTCCGTATTTTGCGATCAGCTTAAGATGAGGGCACGTCTCAATAGCTTCTCGATTCATCTTGTTTCTCACCGTCAGCAGGACAGCGTCAGCCTTCTTGAGGGTTGAAATGAACTCTTCCTCGCTCTTCGGTTCCCCCGTGAGGATAGTTGCAATCGGTTCAAGAATTGACCGCTGTGGTTCAACCGGCGCCCTGATGATCGGAATGTAGATCGTATGCTTCTTCTTTGTCACACGTATTTCCCCACGGGACAACGTTCTCTTCGGATATCCAAGAGTCAACCAGAACTCTCAGGTCTTAAAGTTAAAAAAAAGGATAGAGGCTACGCAAGCACGATGTCATAATCGTTTGCCAGGATCCTTCGGACCGTCATGGCTGCAGATTCTGGGGTGTAACTTCCCGTCACTCCACCCAGGGAACGGCTCGAAATGCGAATGTTCCACTCCAGCCCAGTCCCCTTTACGTGGATCTCATGGGTCATCTGGCTTGTCTTGGGGTCCGCGACCACGATGCTACGGGTCCGGTCAAATCCCAAGC
>JASEIE010000199.1 GCA_030024065.1 Thermodesulfobacteriota bacterium | reverse complement strand
CCATGATAGCATAGAAGGTGGGTTTGTTCAATGATTCAGAGAATTTATGTTTAATTCCAGGAGCTTAAAAAAATATGTCCTCTCGTCCTGCAAAACCGTTATTCACCGGTTCAAATCCGGTTGCCGCCTCCAATATTGAGCGTAAGGGGGTGGGTGAATTTGCCCGATCCCTTTTTTTGTTTAATTGTGGGAGAAATGGCTACGGCGGGTAGGGAGTGGTTAGGGGAGCGAACAGTTTACCCTATGGTCTAACCTCGGCTGGTAATCTTGCGAAAATAGCATCGTATAGTCCATGTGCAACCTGGAGGGCTTGTTGAACTTCCTCGCCCATAGGCTCATCCAAACCGCCAGGGTAACGAAACTTCCAGGCATATTCAGTGAGTGGTACTGCTCGGCTTACAAGTTCACTCAATGTAGAATCAAATTTCAAACATTGCTCCCCGATTTCTTCCAGACTGTGGGTCTTGCGGAACGATATGTCATGGTATGTTAGAACCCCCTTTAAGACCTTTTCGACTGTTTGTTGACAGTGAAAAAGAACATCTTCCAAAAGAGGAGGTGATGCCGTAAGGCCGTGATCCGCACTCTGGAGATCCTTATTGGCCTTGGTTAACCAATCGCGTGTATCTTCCAATCAAACGGGATCAAGCAGCATACAGCAACCTCCCCTCGGAAATGATGGCGTGTGGAAGTGATGCCCTGAGATGAAGTCTCCGCTCAAAAGCTTCTCGGGTCCACACAAGTACATCTGCTGCAGTGCCCGTGCCTCGTAGCGCTTTGTAAGCGAGACGGCTACGTTTAAGTTCAGGGGGGGCAGAATCAGGCACAACCACCATCAGATCGTAATCACTCTCGTAGCTGGAATCATCTCTCGCTCGAGATCCAAAGAGGTAGATTCGTTCTGGACGATATGCCTCGATCAGACGTCGGACAATTTCAGCGAGAACCTGATCCTTCAAGTCAACAACAGGCTTTAGCTCTCCCATCTCTATTCCTTTTCGGATAACTTATGAGAATTATCGCATAACAGGGGAGAAAATTCAAAACTTTTCTTCAGTCCAACGGATCTAATGCACGCCGATATTTTTCAAGGCGTTTATAATCGCTCTCATTTGGTTCTGCAATTCTTCCAATATCCATGTTGCCCCTCAGGTCGGCAATCTTCACTTCTCTCGCCAAAGGATTACCCTCTAAAATGTCATTTTCAGTATTTTTGAAAAGTATTTTACACAGCATTAGATAGAATCGCCTATAAGTTGACGGAAAATTCGATTGGTTGTTGATCTTAACAGGATTTAAAGTTACATAGTAATGCGAAGTGGAACAGGTGATATTAAAAATAATGTATTCGAGTAGAAACAAGATGATAGAAATTCCTAACTTCAAACTTTCGATAAAGGAACGATGATGCTGCCCGACCTCAAGAAGGCCATTAAAAAAATCGACGTGAAGGACTGGAAGAAGGTTTCTCTGGAGTTTGGCCGAAACATCTTGGAGATCTCCGTTCCTCCGGGCTGTGTTGAACTGGGAATGAAAGATGTGCCGGTTCTTCCAAATCCTGAGGCAGCCATTGAAAAGGCATTTTCCAATCCCATTGGCAGCCCACCTCTTGAAGAGGTCATCAAAAAGAAAGAAAAATTACCTAACCAAATAAAAGTGGCGATTGCCGTCTCGGATATCACAAGACCGGTTCCTTATAAGGGTGAAAAAGGCATCCTTCTTCCCATCCTGAAACGTTTGGAATCCTCGGGCATTCGAAAGCAGAACATCAAGATCATCATAGCGACAGGAATGCATCGGCCAAGCACCGATGAAGAAAAGGCAGATATGTTCGGGAAAGAGGTCGTTGATCAGTATTCCCTCCTTGATCACGACTGCGAAAACGATGGACTGCTCGAAAGCATCGGAACAACACAGAGAGGAACAAATGTCTATGTCAATCGGGACTTCTTTTCTTCCGACCTGAAAATCGCCACCGGGCTCGTTGAAAGCCATTTTATGACCGGAGTCTCCGGCGGGAGAAAATCAATCTGTCCGGGACTGGTCGATGTCAAGACCATCCAGAGGTTTCATGGCGTGAATTATCTTGAAAATCCGAATGCCGACAACCTTATCCTCGAAGGAAATCCCTGTCACGAGGAAGCGATCGAAGTCGCCAGAACGGTAGGGGTGGACCTCATCGCGAATGTCACCCTCAATAAGGATATGGAGATCACAGGGGTGTTTGTTGGCCATCTCGAGGAAGCCCATATGGCAGCGTACCGGCATATGAAAGGTTATACCGTCGTCCCCGTCGATCAGGAGTATGATATCGTCCTCACTCATGGTGGATATGTGGGCCGTAATCATTACCAGACAGCAAAGGCTGCCTGCGGGGCGGTGCCGGTGGTTAAAAAAGGGGGGGTTCTGATTGTGGCGGCTGACAATCGAGATCAGGAGCCGATCGGGACACCGGAATACAGGAGTTTAATCCACCTGCTCAAACTTCAGGGCATTGAAAGTTATCTCAAGATCATCAGCCATCCTGACTGGAGGTTTACGAAGGATCAATGGGAGCCTGAAGTCTGGGGAAGGGTGCTGAAAAAGATCGGGGAGGAGGGTTTGATCTATTGCACCCTCGAAATCTCAGAAGAAGACTACTGCCTCCTTCCGGGACTGTGCGGCCTCGACTTTCTGAAGAGAAAGAAAAGGAAGCCTTCTCTTGAACAGACCCAGGAGATGGTCCAGAATGCCGTCCGCTTTGCGGTTAACCGATACCGCGAAAAAGGGATTGAACCCACCATGGCCTTCATCCGGGAAGGCCCTTATGCCGTGCCTATTCTTCGAGGATAGCGCCAGTATTGGCGGATTGAACGAGCCTGGCATATCTTTTTAAATAGCCCTTCAACTCCTTTTTTAGGGGTTTCCACCTCGATCGCCTTTTCTTCAACTCTTCATCGGAGATCAGGAGGTTCAGTTTGTTGCCAGGAATATCGATCTCAATCGGATCTCCATCCCTGACCAATCCAATGGGGCCTCCTTCTGCAGCCTCTGGAGAGATATGGCCGATGGCAGCCCCGCGGCTCGCACCGGAGAAACGGCCATCCGTGAGCAGGGCGACATCCCTGTCTCTTCCAACGCCCACAATGGCAGAGGTCGGAGCCAGCATCTCCCTCATCCCGGGTCCACCCTTGGGCCCTTCATACCGGATGACGATGACCTCTCCTTTTCTGATCTTTCCATCGAAGATGACCTTGATCGCCTTCTCTTCGGAATCAAAGACCCTTGCAGGGCCGCGGTGCCTGAGCATGTTCTCATCCACCGCCGACTGTTTCACCACGGCACCGTGGGGCGCCAAGTTACCGAAGAGGACGGCCAGACCTCCGGTGGGGTGATAAGGGTTTTTGAGGGGGCGGATCACTTCCGGGTTGCGGATTGTCTTTCCCTTGATGTTTTCTCGAACCGGCTTTCCTGTGACGGTCAATGCCTCTTGATGAATCAATCCTCCGCAGCTCAATTCCTTCATCAGGGCAGGAATGCCTCCCGCCCGGTGAAGATCCTGAATATGATGAGGCCCCCCGGGTGACAGGTTGCAGAGGTGAGGGGTCTTTTTGCTGATGGCGTTAAAGGTATGGAGAGAGAGTTTCATTCCTGCTTCATTGGCGATCGCAGGGAGGTGGAGCGAAGTATTGGTCGAGCCTCCAAAGGCAAGATCTACGGTCACTGCATTTTCGAAGGCCTTCTTCGTCAGGATTCTAAAAGGCAGCAAACCTTTTTTAACCAATTCCATAATCTGGATTCCCGATTCCTTGGCTAACCGGATGCGATCTGCAAAGACGGCGGGGATGGTGCCGTTATAAGGAAGAGCCAGACCCAGCGCCTCGGAGAGACAGTTCATGGAGTTTGCCGTAAACATCCCCGCGCAGGAGCCAACCCCTGGGCAGGCACATCCCTCCATCTCTTTGAGATCGATTTGGGTCATCTCTCCCATCTTCACCTTTCCAACCGATTCAAAAACCGTGGCCAGATCGATCTCCCTTCCCTGAAACTCACCTGCCAGCATGGGACCCCCACTGATCAGGATGGTTGGAATATTGAGGCGAGCCGCCGCCATCAACATCCCGGGGATGATCTTGTCGCAGTTCGGAATGAGGACGAGGCCATCGAAGGGGTAGGCCATGGCCATTGACTCGATCGAATCGGCAATCAATTCTCTTGAGCTGAGAGAATATTTCATTCCCTCATGTCCCATGATGATGCCGTCACAGATTCCGATGGTAAAAAACTCCATGGGCGTTCCACCCGCCATGCGGATTCCAGATTTGACGGCCTCGGAGACTTGATGAAGATGGAGATGGCCTGGAATGACCTCATTGGCAGAATTGGCAATTCCAATCATCGGACGTTCTATCTCTTTGTCCGTCAATCCCAGGGCTTTAAAGAGAGCACGATGAGGAGCCCTTTCAAGGCCTTTTTTCATCTGATCTGAGCGCATCTTATTCTCCTTCTATGATAAAAATAACGTGATCAGAAGCCTATTTTGCATCCGTGGTTATTCTAAACTATTAACATATCTTGACAAAAATCGTCAAAGATTATAATTATGGTTTAAACGAATAACAAGCCACATACAACAAACGACGGACAAAGGACTAAAATGCCTGGGTGGCGGAATTGGTAGACGCAAGGGACTTAAAATCCCTCGGTACTTAGTACCGTGCCGGTTCAAGTCCGGCCCTAGGCACCAGATAAAAAGAGGGGGTTAAAATCCAAACCCCCTCTTTTTTTATTCCTGCTTTAATACCAACGTGTTCAATATGTAGACCAAGTATTATATTTCAAGACCTGTCCCTCATTTCTCCCGAAGAAGTCAAGAGTTCATCCGCCTACGCAGGAGACCACGCCTGCGTGCCGTAACGCCATGCCAGCGCCAACCTTGGATAGGCACTTCGTCGTGCAGGCACGGGCTTGCCCATCGGGCTACATTGAGACCATTTTCCATACACCAGACTTTAACGTTATTTTGTCAGGATTGGACTCCCAGGGCCAAAGAGCAGCATATATAACTTCATTACCATCTTGACTATAGAAAAAGGATTGCTCAGGCCATAGGCCTCCAATAGAATCAACCATGTTTTGAATTTCTATCGGCAGATTTGCTTCTTTTCCGGACTCCTTAACTTCTGGACCTAAATGGTTTTTTAGTAAAGATTTAAGCAATACAAGGTCATCCTTGTTAATGACTGCTTCGAGATACTCCAGTCCTTGCGAGTTCGGCCTGATTTCCATCCTGATGGTTTTCTTAATCTCTTCGATCAGGTTCATCACTCTCTCCCCATCAATCTCTTTGTTACCGCCAATATGTGACCTGTCAACGCTCTGGAAATGTAGGCTTCCAAATGTGGAGCGTGCCCCTGCCAGTTATTTCTATGTCCTTCTGCCAATCTCCTATGGCATATGATGAGTAGCTTCCTACCAGACAACCAGAAGGAAGTCAACAAGGAGGTTATTGGGGGGCTATCATGCGAGTATCTTTCTTATAAGGATACTTCCCGAAAGGTTTATCAACGGATTTTCCCCTAATGGTGGAGATTCCAAGTTACAATCGACAGACTGATTGAACGTAATTAATGGCTTTAACCAATCGAATTGTTTGATTGACAAATGCTAATTATTTCTATTCGCTTGCATCTGCGATTCTTTCCCGATATAATCCCTGCATGACAAAATACAAACACGCTCTTGCCCTGAACCCGTATTTCGGCGATTCTACTGCACTCATTGGGGTTTTCCCTCCGACCGGCCTTGAGTACATCACCTCGAGCATGAAAGACCTGGTCGGCAAGGTGACGCTTCTCGACCTTCGGCATGAGAAGGCCTATCAGGATCCGAAGGCACTCAGCAAGTTTATCAGGAACGAGATCGATCTTCTATGCGTAAGCATCCGATGGGAATCCCGGTTTGAGAACATCTGTGATTTCCTTTCTCAACTGCCTCCTGAGGTCTGCACAATCGTCGGAGGCTACAAAGCAACGGGGGAAGTCGAGTATCTGTTTGATCGTTGCCCGAATATCGACATGGTCGTACGAGGTGAGGGTGAAGATATCATCAAACAGGTCGTCACGGGGGTTCCGTACAAGGATATCCTTGGACTTTCCTATCGGGAGAACGGTGGAGTCGTCCACAACGAAATCCATCCTCTGCCTGACATCACGCATATTCCATTTCCTGACCGGTCACTGAGAAAGCACGATTATTGCCTGGTTAAACACGGTGTTCGACTCGGCAGCCACACGTTCGACACGATACTGACAACGAGGGGATGTCCGTTCAAATGCAAGTTCTGCACTTTCAGTTTCAATCCGCTCGGACAGAAGAGGAGCTACTCGGAACGATCGGTCGAATCGGTCATCGAAGAATTGAAGACGGTTACGGCTGATGTCGTGCTCCTCAGCGATGACAACTTCTTCACGAACCCGAAGAGAAGCGAGCAGCTTTGCGATCTGATTATCGAGAACAAGATCAGGAAGATCTTTGTTGTCCAGGCCCGGATTGACGTCGCGAGGCATCGCAGGGTCCTCGACAAGGCAGAGAAAGCGGGTTTCAAGGTTTTTCTGATCGGGATTGAATCGCCACACGACCGGATCTTGGAGCAGCTTCAGAAAGGCATCACCCAACAGCAGGTCCGGGATGCGTTTGCGGTCCTGACACAGTACGACTTCTATCTGCATGGGTATTTCATCTACGGCAACATCGGCGAGACGGAAGCAGAGATGCTCTACATCCCGAAGTTCGCCAAGGAGATCAAGCTGGATTCCATCAGTTTTCAGAAACTCCGCGTCGAGAGGTTCTCGCCCCTGAAGGAAGTGGTTGAAAAAACGCCTGGCTACTACTACAGGCGTATCGGCGGCTCCGTGTATTCGGACAATTACGGGCGCAAGGAGCTAAAG
Organism: Thermodesulfobacteriota bacterium; assembly: GCA_030024065.1. The sequence goes on along the minus strand of JASEIE010000199.1, from coordinate 550 downwards.
CAAATCCGGAACCATATCCGGTCGGAGTTCTACGATCTACCGCAGATCATCCATATCATCAAAAAAGCCCGGCGAATTGGGCTTGTCGGTGGGCGCGACTTGACGAATGCATTTCTTAAACTACCTCTCGTCATGGTTGGGTTGGCCAAACGAAAAATGCGAAAGAAGAGATAGATCCGGATTCCCTGACCGATTCGATCAACTTAAGATTGGCGCCTTAAAAATGTTTTCGAATATTCCACACTCTTTTGTTTTGATAAATTAGGGTCATTACAGTGCAGATAGTCGGTTATTTCAAGAATACGATGCATGTTTTCGCTCTGATCTTTAATTGTTGTGCCTTGGAGTATCTGAACATTTGTAGGTGTAGCTATCAAATTTGTAAGAAGCCACAACAACCAGTTCCAGTCCTTTTTTCCCCATACCCAATTATAAAGTAAACCCCGTTAGAAATTCCAACGGGGCATTAAACCCCGCCGGAATTATTGTAAAATCTAACCCCGCTGCAGCCGCTGGCCCAGAGGGCCTCTAGCCCGGAGGGAGCAGCGGG
>JASEIE010000198.1 GCA_030024065.1 Thermodesulfobacteriota bacterium | reverse complement strand
CAAATTCCTGAGAAAAAGATCGTGATGATTGTTCCCTTAAAAGATTTCTGGTGTGAGGAACTGACGAAACCGAAGGAGATATTTGAACAGAATGGATTATTGGTGACTATTGCCTCCTCAGCCATGAAAGAGGCCAAAAGTATGTTTGGAGTAATAATAAAACCCGATGTCGTTTTAAACAAAGTGAGGGTTGCTCACTACGATGCCATTATCTTTGTGGGCGGTGAAGGGGCTGTGCAATACTGGGATGATACTCATGCCCATCGATTGGTGAAAGAAGCCATCAAAGAAAGGAAGGTATTGGGGGCCATTTCCATCGCCCCAATTATACTGGCCAATACAAAGGTACTTACAGGAAGGAGGGCCACGGTGTGGCCAACTTTGGGGAAACGATTGGAGTGGGAAGGTGCCATATACACAGGAAACCCCGTAGAGGTTGATGGAAATATTGTGGCTGCCGATGGTCCGGGTGCAGCAGAGGAATTTGCGAAAGTCATTTTGCGGATGATACAACCCAATTAAAATAGATAGACCTTCCTCTTTTAAAAATGGGGGTTGTGGGAATTTGAAATACATTTTCTACATAAGGTGTGAAATATGCCAACAACTCTGGATCAGGTTTACGAGAATAAGAAAGCAACGGTGATCGATATTCAAGGAGGCCAAAGGATAAGGCAACGTCTCGGCCAGATGGGTATTCATCCTGGCGATACGATAACGATGTTGAGGTATGGGGCACTCCGAGGTCCTATACTGATTGAGGTGCATGGCAGTCAGGTGGCTCTTGGAAGGGGGATTGCCTCCCGAATCATTGTAGAGGAAATTGAATGAGAATTGCCCTGGCTGGCCAGCCAAACTGTGGCAAGAGCACCATATTCAACCATATCGCCGGGTACAAAGCGATCACTTCTAACTTTCCTGGAACGACCGTTAAATATACCGAAACTAAAACCCATATCGAGGGCTATACCTGTAATTGTATCGATCTTCCAGGAACCTATTCACTGACTTCTGGGGATCCGGCGGAACTGGAAGCAAGAAGGCACCTCCTTTCCGGAGAGATCGACGTGATCATTAATGTCATCGATGCCTCTCTGCTTTGCCGGAGTCTGGAATTGACTCTCCAGCTTCTTGAGCTCGAAGTCCCCATGGTCATTTGCCTGAATATGATCGACGAGGCGCAGAGAAAAGGGATTCAGATTGATATTCAGAAACTATCGAAGATCCTTGGTATCCCCGTTATTTCCAGCATTGCCACAACAGGAAAAGGATTGAAGGAACTGTTTAATGAAGTCATGAGGGTTTGGGAAGAAAAGAAAGAGGGGAAAAACCTAAAATTCAGTAGAGATATTGAGGAGATCGTAGATGAACTTATTTCGATACTCAACTCTGAATGGCCCGTTGAAGAAAAAGTTCCTTCTCGTTTTCTTGCCATCAAATTGTTAGAAAATAATCAATTTTTCATACATGAGATAAACCCATTGGAGAACATCCCCACCCGGGTAAAACTTCTTCAGGAGAAAATGGAGCAAATTCATGGCGTCCCCTCAGATGAAGTGATATCCTCAGAGCGTCATGCCCTGGCCATGAATCTTTTTGAACAGGTTTCTAAGGTCATCCATCCTCCAAAGAAGGATATCCGCATCCTTATTGACCATTGGGTGATGCATAAATTTATTGGCTATTTAATTCTTGCGGCAGTCTTTTATGGACTCTTCAATTTCATCTTTGGAATTGGTAAATTTGTCGAAGAACCTATGATGGGGGTCTTTGATCAATGGATAGGCTGGCTTGAAGGATTCCTTGGCAAAGGGACCTTGTCCCTCTTCCTCTCAAAGGGAGTACTCCAAGGAATAGCAGGAGGGATCGCCATCGTCCTTCCCTATCTTGTTCCTTTCCTTATCGGCCTCTCCTTTCTCGAGGACATTGGATATCTCCCAAGGGTCGCTTTCCTGATGGATGTCTTCATGCACCGGATTGGTCTCCATGGAAAATCGATTATTCCCTTTATCTTGGGATATGGATGCAGTGTCCCTGCTGTGATGGCCACAAGAATCCTGGAATTTCCTCAACACAGGTTTATCGTCTCCATTCTGGCAACCATGATTCCCTGCGCGGCTCGAATCACAATCATCTTCGCCCTGGTCGCCTTTCTCATCAGCCCCAACGCCGCGCTCGCAATATTTGTTTTAAATATTTTCGTTGTAGGCGTCTCCGGGAAAATTCTCTCCACTTTTTATCCGGAACCAGGGAGCCTTGGATTGATTCTGGAGATCCCTGCTTATCAATTGCCCTCTGTCCTAAACACGTTGAAGAAATCCTGGTATCGGATAAGGGAATTTGTCGTCATCGCATGGCCCATACTCATCCTGGGAAGTGCACTGCTGGCCTTGATGGAATATTTCGGAGTTGAAAGGTATGTCAACTGGTTCTTTTCTCCTTTGACGCATCTTCTTGGCCTGCCGGTTTCTGTCGGAACAACGCTTATTTTTGGTCTTTTGAGAAAAGAACTCTCCATGATTATGCTGACCCAGGCATTAGGAACCACCCAGGTTCTTACGGTGATGACCAAAACCCAAGTAATGGTCTTTACCGTCTTTGTTACTTTTTACATTCCATGTCTGGCCACAATTGCTACCCTCTGGAGAGAGATTGGTAAGAAGGGAGCATTTCTGACAATAATTTTCACCCTATCTGTGGCTATCATTCTGGCGTTGGCAACTCGAATCTTCTTAGGGATTTTTTTCTGGTGAGGCCACGGATATTCGAGATTCTTCGCTTCGCCTTGAACCTAATAGGGTTCAGGGCTTCGCTCAGAAGAATGATAGAAAAGGGAATTCGACGTGTCATTCTGAAGAAGTCACACGTTTGTGGGACGACTGAAGAATCTCATCATTTTTAACGGATTTGCTGAATTAAGAATTCACTGAAATAAGAGGATTGAGAACATTGATAGAAAATTGGTTTATCCTCCTCTCGAAAAAATTGAAGGGTTGTTCGAAAACCTTTCGAGAGATCATGTACGGAATGACGGTCCATGAAATGGATCTTGAACTGAAAAAAGAGAGGGGGAATTCAGATCAATTTTTCATGCTCATCGTTTTTGGAGATCTTGTGGGATTGCCACTTCTTCCCCCCCTACTATTCCATGAGGCTTTTACCATTCATCATACCTTCCATCGAGACATGGAAAAGGAGCTTATTGAGGGAGAGGGACCTGACCGATTTCGCTTCGATGGATATTTAATTTCAATGAGGGAAAGAGCATGGGGAATGAATTGATTTTAAAAGTAAGAAACTTGAATGTAAGGTTGGACCATCAAAGTATCATTGAAAATCTGTCCTTTGAAGTGAAAAAGGGAGAGGTTCTTACAATTTTAGGGCCAAACGGTGCTGGGAAGTCCGTTTTGCTGAAAACCTTAATCGGGTTATTACCCTATAAGGGAGAAATAGAGTGGGCAAAGGAGTTGAAGATCGGCTACGTCCCGCAGAGGCTACCTTTTATCAAAGATATCCCCTTAAGCATAAAAGATTTTTTCAATTTAAAAGGGTCTCCTGAGAAGGAGACAGAGGCAATCTTAAACTCAGTGGGGTTTAAGGAAGATTTCTCACGGAAGAAAATAGGCGATCTATCTTCAGGACAATTTCAAAGAGTATTAATCGCATGGGGTCTGGTGGGGAATCCGCAGGTCCTCCTTTTCGATGAACCGATGACCGGAGTCGATATCAGTGCAGAAGAGACCATTTACAATCTTTTGGCAAAATTGAAAGGGGAGATGGATTTAACTATTTTGTTAGTAACCCACGATTTAAGTGTCGTTTATAAATTTTCTACCGATGTGATTTGCTTAAATAGACAGCCGATATGTTATGGCCCGCCACAGGAGGTTTTGACTCCGGAAAGTTTACAAAGACTTTATGGTGGAGAAGTAAGATATTATCAACACAAACACTAAGCTAAGAATAGGGACTATATGGATACCCAATTTTTATTAAGTTTAATAGTTGGAATGTTTGTCGGAGGCGTAGCCGGATTTTTAGGATCTCTGATGTTAGGCAGAAGAATGGCCCTGGTGGCGGGCCCCCTTGGCCATTTGACCTTGCCGGGGATAGCTCTGGCTTTGATGTATGGTTTCGATGTTTCCCTGGGTGCATTTCCTTTTGTTATTTTTGGAATCGTTTTGATCTGGCTCTTTGAGATGAGAACAAAGCTGCCCATGGAGGCTTTAACAGCCGTCGTCTTCGCCTCAGGAGTGGCTATCGCTTTTTTGTTTTTGCCCATTAAGCAGGCAGAGGCAGTCCTGGTGGGCGATATTACAAAAGTGAGTTTTGCAGAAGCAGCCGTTTCGGTTATTTTAATCCTCCTTCTTTTCTTTGTGGTAAAGAAAATTTATTCCAAAATCGTCTTGATCAATATTTCTGAAGAGTTGGCCAAATCGGAGAAAATAGACATCAGAAAATATAATCTCATTTATTTGGGTTCAATTGCTATCATTGTTGCCTTAGGAGTTAAAATGGTGGGTGGTCTTTTAACCGCAGCTTTGGTGGCGATTCCGGCTTCCGCTGCCAGAAACCTGAGTCGAAATTTGGCCCAATATGCCTTTGGGACGATGATCATCGGGGGGCTATCTTCTTCCTTGGGGATTTTAACTTTCAAACTTACAGGATTTCCAGCAGGGCCTTTGATCATTTTGGCGAGCACTTTAATCTTTTTGATTTCATTAATTTTCAAAAGATGAATAAGGAGCAAAGGTGAAAAAAATCAAAATCGAAGACGCCGTTGGTATGGTACTGGGCCATGATGTCACACAGATTATACCCGGGAAATATAAAGGACCCCGGTTCAAGAGGGGCCATAAGATTAAAAAAGAGGAAATCCCCGAATTCTTGAAGATTGGCAAAGAGCATGTCTTTGTGATGGAGTTAAAACCCGGGATGATTCATGAAGATGATGCAGCGCTTCGTTTAGGAAAGGCCTTCTCAGGGAAAAACCTTAAAATCGCCGGCCCTTCCGAAGGAAAGGTGACCCTTCATTCAAAAATAAAAGGCCTATTGCAGACAAACCTTCCCTTCCTTCACCGTATCAACCTTTCAAAAAATATTATTCTTTCAACTATCCATCGATATACTCCCTGTACACCAGGAATGACTGTAGGGGCGACCCGGATTATATCTCTAACCGCTCCGGAAATGCAGATTGAAAAAATAGAAAACTGGTGTGAAAAATATGGGCCGGTCATTGAGGTTCTTCCTTACCGGAAGTTGAACATTGGGGTCGTGGTTACGGGTAACGAGTTCTTTAAAGGGAGGACTGAAGATCGATTTGATGACAAAGTGGGGGAAAAAATTAATCAATTTGGATCTCGTGTGGTAAAGAAAAGGATCGTCCCGGACGACGTCCGGCAGATTGCTCAATCGTTGAAAGAATTTAGTGATGACCTTGTCGATCTCATTCTCGTCACGGGGGGACTCTCGGTCGACCCTGATGATGTGACTCGGGCAGGCATCAAAAAGGCCGGTACCAGAATTATCTTTTATGGCACTCCAATTCTACCGGGGGCTATGTTTCTTTACGGGATCCTTGGGGAAAAACCGGTTCTTGGCCTTCCGGCCTGTGTCTTTCACCATAATGCGACTTTATTTGATCTCATCTTTCCGAGAATCTTGGCTGGTGAAACTCTAAAAAGAAGGGAAATAAGCCTTCTCGGTCACGGAGGTTTCTGCAGAAATTGCGAACCATGTCACTTTCCTGTATGCCCTTTTGGTAAGGGATAGATTCTATTTGAACAAAGGAGGACCTCTAATGGCTTTTGAAACGATTCTCATCGAGAAGAAAAATCAAGTAGGTATCATCACCCTTAACCGTCCACAAAAGTTCAATACTTTTAGCACACAAATGGCCGAAGAATTAAATGCTACCTTGCGCCAATTGGATGAAGACACCGAGGTCCGAGTTGTCATCATCAAAGGAGCTGGCAAAGCCTTTTCAACAGGGATTGATGTGAGTGAATTCCATGAAAAAACGCCTTCCGAATATCAAAAATGGATGGCTCTCATGGATCAGATGCATTTTACGATCGCTTCCATGGGAAAACCGGTGATCGCTATGGTCCATGGATATGCGGTGGCTAACGGAGCCGGGCTTATAGCGGCTGCGGATTTTGCCATTGTGGCTGAAGGGACTCAAATTGGGACGACGGCCATCAATGTTGGATTACTATGCACTGGGCCAATCATCCCGATGAGTTATTCACTTGGCAAGAAAAAAACCCTTGAAATCCTCTTGAGCGGAGATATGATCGATGCCAAAGAGGCAGAGCGATTGGGACTGGTGAATAAAGTCGTGCCTGCCGAAAATTTAGAAGAAGAAACCTTTGCTTTTGCCAAAAAGCTTATTAATAAAAGCCCTATCGCCATTCAGATGGGAAAAGAGTTCTACTACCAGATGATCGATATGCCTTTCCGACAACGGTTTGCCCTCAATAGTGAAGTCATGGCTAGGCTCTGCACCACGGAAGATGCTCTTGAAGGTGTCAACGCTTTTATTGAAAAACGACAACCTGTATGGAAAGGGAAGTAGAATGATTGCAGGAAGAGGACTTAAACCGAAGCAGATTGAAGCTCAAAGAACGAAAGGAAGAAACGCATGAAAAAAGCAATTAGCGCAGAATTGGCCGAGAGAGCCTACAAACTGGGCAAGGAATATGAGAAAACTTATAGAGGATGCGGCCAGTGTGTGATTGCCGCGCTTCAGGATGCATTGGACACAAGGAATGATGATGTTTTCAAGGCAGCAACAGGTTTGGCGGGAGGTACTGGGTTAGCTGGCGATAGTGGTTGCGGGGCTTATATAGGCGGCGTCCTGGTTTTAGGCTCATTGTTGGGAAGAGAGAGGAATAATTTCTCCGATCCAGAGGGAATTCGCCTCAAAACCCATCAGCTCGCCAGAAAGTTTCGGGAAAGGTTTATCCAGGAATACGGTTCTGTCATCTGTCGCGATATCCAGAACAAAATTCTGGGTCGATACTACTATCTTGCAGACCCCCAGGAGTATGAAAAATTCCACAATGCCGGAGCCCATGATGTTCATTGTCCTGAGGTCGTGGGTAAGGCAGCCCGATGGATGACCGAGATCCTCTTGGAAGAAGACCTGTCCCCAAAAATAAAATTTTTGTAAAAGGAGGGCGGGCAACTATTTACGTTGCAGATCATTTGAATAACCCGAAAAGGAGCCTGTCCCATTCCATAAAACCCTTTACAATTTAGTTTAGAATATATTAAATATTTCGATATATTATAAGAAGGGAGAAGATGAAATGGCCTTGATCACCCCAGAAGAATACGAAAAGAGCTTGAAAAAGAGGAAGCCAAAGATTTTTATGAACGGGAAGAAGATAGAGGACGTTTTCGAAAATCCAAACCTTCGCACTGTCATCGAGGCAAATAAAGCGAGTTACAAATGGGCTCTGGATCCAAAATATCAAGAAATCATGACGACCATCTCCCCTCTGACAAACGACCGCGTCAACCGCTACGTCTATGTCTGCCGTAGCAGAGAGGATCTGACGGCCAAGGCCATTGCA
>JASEIE010000197.1 GCA_030024065.1 Thermodesulfobacteriota bacterium | reverse complement strand
GAAAAAGAGGTGAGATGGTATGAAGCATGAGGAACCTTTTTTGAAGCATATTCTTGATGAAATAAGTTTTCTGTTAAAGGAAACCAATGGATTACGCTTCGAAGAATTTATCCAAAACGAGGTCCTGAAAAGGGCCTGTTCAAGAAGTTTTGAAATTATTGGAGAAGCCACAAAGAACCTCCCTGCTGATTTCAAGAAAAAGCATAAAGATATTGAATGGAAAAAGATTTCAGGGCTAAGGGATAAAATCATTCATTATTATTTCGGTGTAAACCCCGTTAGAAATTCCAGCGGGGCATTAAACCCCGCCGGAATTATTTGAATGTAACCCCGCTGCAGAGCAGCGGGGCATTATTTCTAACGGGGTAAACTGGGACATTTTATGGGATGTGATAAAAAAACGTCTGCCAAATCTTAAAAGACAAATCGAAAATATTTTACATTACGGAGAGAATAAAAGGACGTAGCTATCATCTTTAACTTGCGGGGAACCACATGCTTCCTAACCTCATTCCCCATTACAGTGTTGGACCTTCCATTGGTTTTATTGCCAATGCGGTCATGGCTATTCTGTGTCTGATTACCCTGATCCCTTATCATTCATACCGCCCCTTAAGAAGTCTCTTACTTTTCTATCTTCTCTCCACCTTCTTTTTTCTGGGCTGGGTCGTTTACGGCTTTCAGAAATCACCCCAATCCATCATTCTGGGATATCGGATTGACCTGGCCGCATTAGCCCTTTTACCAGCAAGCTGGGGCTGGTTCAATTCCTCCCTTTCTAATGATAGACATGGATGGCTGTACAGATTGATGATCGGGATAAGCCTCCTCCTTGCCGGTCTGGCCCTTCTGGGGCAAGGCCCCTGGTTGATGGGACATCCCCTTGTGCCTCATGAGATTGCTTCAGGCATCATGAGGCCTCAGTCCAAGGTTCTCAGGCCCCTGATCCATTTCTTCTCTCTTTTCGTCTGCCTATTCTACTTCCTTTCCACGGTTTTAAAATTACGGCGAATGAAAGCGGAAAGGCCGACCTATCTTCTTCCCTTTGGCATCGGAATGGCATTCTGGCTTTTAGGTGGGCTCCATGACGCCCTCCGTTCTGCCGGGGTTTCTGTCCCCATTGAAGGTCAGGTCTTATGGTTCACCTCGTTCTGGCTCTCGATCTTCCTGACCATCACGGTCGCCATCCATTTTCGATCTCTGGAGTTGGCTGTCCGTGAAGCCCGGGATGTCTTCGAAAAATTCGTCCCTCCTGCTTATCTCCATCGCATCGCCACTCAAGGCCTCGGATCGATCCGTCTGGGTCAAGCCGACCAGCAATGGGTAACCATCCTCTTTTGCGACATTCGTGGATTTACCGCTTTATCGGAACATCTCAACCCGGGCCAATTGGTCACTCTGGTCAATCAACTCTATGAACAAATCGCCCGTGTGGTCAATGCGAGGCAGGGAGTGATCGACAAATTCTTAGGGGATGCCGTTTTATGCATCTTCGAAGGCGCTGATTCGGCCAAGCGGGCTGTGGCCTGTGGGGCGGGGATGCTTGCTGCTGTCAGGTCTTTTAATGCTGAGAAGAACGATCCTGTTGATCAAACCATCCGTATCGGCATCGGCCTTCACTACGGGCCAGTCATTCTGGGAACGATCGGCTCTACCGATCGGATGGACTCCACTGTCTTAGGTCTCACCGTCAACCTAGCCAAGCGCCTTGAAGAATTAACGAAATCCATGGGTGTTGAAATGCTTATTTCAGACCAGGTCGCCGATCGGTTGCCCGATGGACATCCCTATCCATTGCGGAGTCTGGGAGAGGTTTCGGTGAAGGGCAGTTCAGTGCCTTTGGCCATCTACGAGGTGGTGGGTTAAAGAGATTTCTGAAAAAGTCCAGAAATCTCTGATCAAGAGAGCGAAAAGTAGTTTTTCAAAGCTCTCCTAAAAGATGCTGAATTTAAAATATTTCTTGGGGTGGTCTTTGATGTCTCTCATCAACTCTTTCAGTTCCGCGATCGTCCCCTTCAATTCATTGGCAAGCTCCTTGTCATGGAGCAAAGCCCCTGCCAGACCCTCTCCCTGGTCGATTCTTTTAAGAATGGAAGAGAGATGGGCCGATGATTGATTCAGGTTGTCATAGAGGGAGGGATCATCGACTATCCGTTTCAGTGTCCCGGTTTTTTCATTCAATCCTTTGCTAAATTTTTCAATATCCTGACTGATCTGTTCGATGTTCTTGGTTAATTGCTCTATGGATGAAACGGTTGCCAGAGTTTTATCGTAGAGAGATGGATCTTCTACCAGTTTATTGAGTGTTCCTTTGCTCTCGTTGACCTTTCTGGCAAACTCTTCAATCGACGAAACGGCAGAGACCGTTTTTTGATAGAGCGAAGGGTCTTCCAGCAATTTTTTGAGCGTTCCAGGGCTCTCATTCAGCTTTCTGGAAAACTCTTCTACGGAGGAAACAGCGGAAACCATTCTCTGATAGAGGGAAGGATCCTCCACGAGCATCTTGAGCGTCCCTCTGGAGCCCTTGATCTCTTCCAGGATAAGGGATAAGGTTCTAACGCTTCGATTGATGTTATCATAGATGGAAGGGTCGGTGAGAAATTTAGCTAACGTCCCTTTCCCCGTCTCTATCCTCTCCAGAAGGCTGTCCAGTTTCTTGATAAAATCACCTATCTTCCCGATCGAGACGCCGGCAGTCTCCATGATCTCTGAAAATTCGACCGGCACCACGCCCTTGATTGTCTCTCCCCTTTGAATCGGTTCTAAATTCGGAGAACCGGTATTTAGCTCAACATATTTATCGCCCAGAAGCCCCATGGTAAGAATGCTCGCCTGAGCATCCTTTCGAATAAACCCCTGGACATTCTTATTGACTGAGATGGTCACCACTGCTCCTAAAACCGGATCTAAATAGATCGCCTTTACGGAACCTACCTCTGTCCCGAATATCCAGACCGGCGCCCCTTTTCTCAATCCCTTCACATCCTGGAACTGGATCTTCAGATCGATCTTCGGTGAGAAGATCTTCTCCATCTTCCCTGCAAAAAATATGGCTGTCAGAAGCGCCAGAAGGGCCATGGTGATAACCGACCCCACCTTCAACTTCGACCACCTCAGCTCTTTCTTCATGTCAAACATCTCTTTCCTCCATCGTTCGACATCTCATCTGTTCGGATCGATATTAAGTTCTCTCAGGAAGATCTGAATCTCAGGGATGGTGGACCGAAGGAACCTCTCCCTGTCGCCATTGAAAACGATCGTACCGCCCTTTAAGAACATAAACCTGTTTGCCAATCTGAAGGCATCGTAGACCTTATGGGTGACGATGATAAAACCCTTCCCCTGCTGAGAGAGATCGAGGATCAATCTGCATATGACATCCGCACTGATTGAATCGAGCCCTGTCGTGGATTCATCATAGAGGAACATCTTTGGCTCAAAGGCGGCGATCGATCTCATGATGGCCACCCTGCGGTGCATGCCACCGCTCAGTTCTTCGGGCATCAGTCCCACTGCTTCCTCCAGCCCTACCCTTCTAAGCAATTCTCTCACTTTCCGGTCGATCTCCTCCTCAGACATCCTTGTGTATTCTCTCAAACCAAAAGCGACGTTTTCTTTTACATTCAGTGAATCGAAAAGGGCTCCTTCCTGAAACACAATGCTGAAATTTTTCCGAATGTTTCGAAGGGCATCTTCTCCTTTATCGTTGATCTCTTCCCCATCAATATAGATTTGCCCCGAATCAGGCCTCAAAAGCCCCAGGATGAGTTTTAGAATCGTTGTCTTACCATCTCCGCTCCCACCGAGGATGGCTACTCTCTCATCCGCATGGATGTAAAAACTCACCTTTTGGAGAACGGGACGGGACCCATAAGAAAACGAAACTCGATCGAATTCGATCATACCGAGAACCCTAAAACATAGAGCAAGATTCTTGTCAGGATAAAATCGGCAACGATAATCGCGATAAAGGAGCCGACCACCGCTTTGGTCGTCGTACGCCTCAGCCCGATTGCGCCGCCCTTTGCAGAGAGACCCATATAACAACTGATACAGGCGATCAGATAACCGAAGATAAAGGGTTTGATAGAGCCTGCCAGCACATTCTCATAGATCAGAATATCGCGGATCGAGCTCCAGAAAAATGTGCCGCTCTGGTGGCTCACAAATACAGCGATATAATAGGCGCCAAAGAGGGAGACGACATCGCCGATGATGGTCAAAACAGGGAGCATGAGGACGGCGCTCAGTATCCTTGGAGTGACCAGCTTCTTCACGGGATCGACACCAAAGACCCGAAGGGTATCCACCTGGTGACCGAGCACCATGGAACCCAATTCTGATGCGATACCCGAACCCACCCTTCCCGCAAAAACCACTGCTGTCAGCACAGGTCCTATCTCCCTGATGATGGAAATACCCACCACCTTTCCCGTATACATCTTCATCCCAAGCCTTGAAAGCTCTGCTGAGAGTTGAAGGGAGAGGGCCATCCCCATAAAAAGGGAGATGAGAAGGATGATGAAAAAGGAGCCTGATCCGGCATAGTCCATCTGCTCGATCACATCTTTAAAATAGAAGGGGCGCCTCACCATCCCCAGAAGGCCGTGATAAGAAAGGAGATAGAAGTTTTGAAGATCGCTGATGAGTTCTTTGATTCGGTTCATTTCGAAATGCAGGGGGGAGAATATCCCTTTATACACAGCGTCATTAATCACAACAAAGCACGTCATTCCTGCAAAAGCCGGAATCCAGAAAGACACTGGATTCCGGGTCAAGCCCGGAATGACAAACTGTATAAGACTTATGTTATCATGTAAAGAAATGGGTTTCCAGAGTTAAGAGGTAGTTTACATATTTTTTCTGAGAGATTCAACGAATATTTTCCTCCCCCCTCTCCCCTGGGAGAGAGAGGTGTGGGTGAGGGGGGTCAGGGAACTCTGATCCGATGTCGGTAGGCATGGGTCTCATAAACTTCAGGATTGACCGTATTCGGAGCCTTCTCCTTCCTCAATAAGGCAAGGGCATTGGTAGCAGCCATCGTGGCCATTTTATCCCGGGTTTCATGAGAGGCGCTTCCCAGATGGGGCAGTAGCACCACGTTGTCACATTCCGCAAGTCCTGGCGCCAGCCCCGGCTCATTCTCATAAACATCGAGAGCCGCCCCTCCTATCCTCTTCTCTCTGAGGGCTCTCACCAATGCCTTCTCATCGATGATCGGACCCCTCGATGCATTGATGAGGTAAGCGGTGGGTTTCATCATGGAGAGTTCTTTCTCTCCGATCAGATGGAAGGTCGCCTCGGTCAGTGAGGTGTGGAGGGTAATAAAGTCACTCTCTCTTAAAAGGTCTGGCAACTCCCGGTACTCAACCTCTCCGGTTCGTTGGATCACCTCTTTCTGAAAAGGATCGTAAGCAAGAACGCGCATGTCAAAGCCTTTTGATCGTTTGAGCACCGTCTGCCCGATTCGTCCGAAGCCGATGATGCCCAGGGTTTTTTTCTTTCCGCTTCCTCCCGGGCTCACGTCCGTTCCAAGGAGAATGTTGGGGCCCCAGATTTTGAAGCGCCCCTCCTTGACATAAAGGTGTCCCTGCGCAATATTTCGAGCCACCGCCATGATCAGAGCCCAGGCAAGATCCGCAGTCGTATCGGTCAAAACACCGGGCGTATTGGTGACAGGAATCCCTAATTCAGTGGCTGTCTTCACATCGATATTGTTATACCCCACAGCCATATTGGCCACCCCGAGGAGTCCCGGGTTAGCTTCCATGACATCACGGTCGATCGTCTCGGTCAGAAGGGAGAGAAGGACATCGGTCCCTTTCACTCCCTGAAGGACCTCTCCTCTTGTCGGGACTTCATCCTCTGGACCTGGCCAGACATTTACCTCCGCTTCTCTGCGTAAAAGATTGATCCCTGCTTGGGGAATCAATCGAGTCACAAAAATGCGCATCTCCTTTGCCTCCTTGTTATTGGGGTGTAACCAATTTTACAAACGCCATCAAAGGTTTGAGCTACTGAATCCTCCCTCACCTTGAAGGCGAGGGATTCCGAAACCGATTCGACTTCAAGTCGATTTTAGTTTCATTTGATTGTCATTCCTGCGAAAGCAGGAATCCAGAACAAAAATCGTAAAGAAAAATTCCTGGATACCCGTTTTCGCGAGTATGACAAGACTAAGCAGTTTGTTCCCAGATTTGGCTCATGTTCACTCTGTTCACATTTCGCCCAGTTTTGCTTCGCCTCAAGGCGAGTGGTTTCCACCACCCCCAATGGAGCTTCTATAAATGTTCGGCTACTGGATCGTCTCTCCGGGTTTTACAATTAGCACTTTGGTCTGGGGCGACTCTTTCATCCATTTCTGGAAATCCTCCACGGTTCCGGTCAGAACCGGAAAGGTTCCATAATGCATCGGAACCACAACCTTTGAACCAAGAAGTTTTGCCGCATAGGCAGCCTCCCTCGGACCCATGGTAAAGAGACCTCCGATGGGAAGAAAGGAGACCTCCGGTTTATAGATCTCACCAATGATCTTCATATCCCCAAAGACTCCGGTATCTCCTGCATGATAAAGGGTGAAGCCATTTTCAAACCGAATGACAAATCCGACAGGGTCTCCTGTATAAATGACCTGATCCCCTTCGGTGACGCTCGAACTGTGGAGGGCATGAACCATGGTGATGGCAATGCCATGAGAATTCACGGTCCCCCCCTTGTTCATCCCCACCACATTCTTGGCACCCTTCCGGGTGAGATACCTTCCTAATTCAGGCATGGCAATGACCTTCGCATTCGTCTTCTCAGCGATGGCAAGGGTATCTCCCACATGGTCTCCATGTCCATGGGTGACGAGGATCAGATCCGCCTTCTCAACGGTCTTCATCTCCGGGGGGGTCTTCGGATTTCCGCTTAGAAACGGATCGACATAGATCACCACCCCTTTGGGAGAGACAAGCTTAAATGCCGCATGGCCCAGGTAGGTGACCTTCACCTCTTTGCCAATCTCAGCGGCGCGCAGAGGCATGGAAATCAGCAGAAGGAAAATGCAAACGAACCAAACGCAAGCGAAAAACTTCACCTTTCTCATGGTAGACACCTCCTCTTTGAATTGGTTTTTCAATTTACCATATCCGAATATCTTTGAAAAGACCTTCTTTGCCTCGCTTATTCATCCAGCTTTTGGCCCTCCAGAGCAAACTGGAGAGGTCACAAAGCCTCCTTCCCCAGAATGGGCTCGACGACTTCCTCGCATCGGGATGGATGAAACAGAAATGGTTGCATTTCACCCTTTGCAATCTTTCTTCAAAATCCTTCTCATTCCCTGCCCCTTTAAAATAGTCCGGGATCCAGTATCCCAGAGAAGAGAAGGCGTTTTCTTCTCCCGAATGGTAACGGTAAAAATCCATAAAATTCCGCAGATGAGTCCTCACACCGAATGCCTTGGGATCGAGATGCCACGGAGAACCCGGTTCCATCTCGATCGTGAAGGTGCGGATTCCCTTCACATTGGGATAGCGGCCCCGGATCTCCTTTTGAAGCTGGATCGTCTGTTCAAGGTCCTCCTCCTTCTCAAAGGGCACGCCCATCGTGAAAAAGAGGTCG
>JASEIE010000196.1 GCA_030024065.1 Thermodesulfobacteriota bacterium | reverse complement strand
CAAAGAGTCTGGATGAATTGAGGAAGAACTACAGAGGCTTTGTAGAAGAAGCTTTGCAGAAGCAGGGCCGAGAACGTGAGTCACGTTGGACTGAGGGCATTGCTGTTGGGTGCGAAGCCTTCGTGAGAGATACCAAGGAAAGACTTGGGATCAAGGCAGTGGGTCGGCAGGTAGTAGGGGACAATGGATCTTGCGAGTTACGAGAGCCGGAGGTTTCTTACGAGGCTAATTTCGGCCCCGAAAATGGCGGTCTAAGGCAAGAAAACGCCTTCTATTGGGACGAATCTATTTGAAAATCAATGAGTTGACTTGGTCCGACCCCAATGACACCCAATGACATAAGAGTGTTGCAAGAGATCGGAAGAAGATTTGACCTTCTCTGGAAGGCATTGAAGAAGTTCGACGATGACCATGGTTTCTTTCTCTCCTCTGGAATCACCTTCAACCTTCTCATCTGTCTGATTCCTCTCAGCCTACTATTGTTAGGTCTGACGGGCACCTATCTCTATAGCGACCGGGAGGTTTTAAATCATATCCGACTCTATCTTGAGAGTGTGGCGCCTTCCCTGGATCCGAGGGTTATGAGAAACATCCTGAAAATCGTTCAAGGTCGTAAGATTGTCGGGATATTAGGAATAGGCGGGCTCATCTGGACTTCGACATGGGTTTTCAGTTCGCTGAGGACTGCCCTCAATCTGATCTTGCAAGTCGAAAAGGGTCGGGGGATCGTCCGGGGGAAGGCAGTGGACCTGCTCATGATTTTCCTCGTAGGGATCCTTCATCTGGCCAGCATGACCCTCACCTCAGCCATAAGTTATATTCAACGCTATCGTTTTAAATTTCCTCTCGATTTGGGACCCCTCATCGAATTTTCTTTGAAATACTTCATCCCCTTCCTCTTCACTTTTTGGATGTTCTTTTTAATTTACAAGATCATTCCGGACAGAAAAATCCAATTTAAAAACGCTCTTCAGGCAGCCCTCTTCACCAGCCTTTTATGGGAGGCGGCCAAACAATTCTTCGGATGGTATGTCCTGAACGTGGGCAAATTTTCTGCAGTCTACGGTTCCCTGAGCACTCTGATCATCTTTGTCCTGTGGGTTTACTACTCCTCGGCCATTCTGATCCTGGGAGGGGAATTCGCCTTTCTCTTAGAGGAGAGAAGAGGTGGCCGATTAAGGAGGGGCTAAAGGAAGACGAAGCGGTCCTATTTTCCAATCCATGGAAGGGAAGAAGCCTATGAGTGAGCAGAGGGCGTCCATATTGAAAGACGACGTCTCAATGGTTTTGTGCGGTGAAGCCGGTCAGGGAATTCAGACGGTCGAACATATTTTAACCCACCTCTTGAAACTTTCCGGTTACCATGTCTTCTCCACTCAGGAGTATATGTCACGAATTCGAGGGGGAAGCAATTCGACGTTAATCCGGGTTTCCTCGAAAAGGGTCTGCTCCCCTGTGGAGAGAACCGATTTTTTGGTCCCCTTCAGCAAGGGCGCAGTGACCCATGTGAAAAAAAGAATCTCTCCTGAAACCATCCTGCTGGGAGAGAAGAAGATTTTCGAAAAGGAATACCAGGGAGACAGGGCGATCGATGTCCCCTTCTCCCAGATCGCTTCGGAAGTAGGAGGAGGGATCTATTCCAATACGGTGGCCGTTGGCATGATCGCCGGACTTTTCAAGATCAAAAAGGCGACGCTTGACCGTTATCTCGGTCATCACTTTGCCGGCAGGGAGGAGAATACCTTAAAGAAGAACATTGAAGCGGCAAGAAGGGGATATGAGGTGAGTGAGGGCCTGTTAAAGGATCGAAGCCTCCAGGTTGAAGTCCAGAGAGATCCACAGGTATCGGAGGAGATTATCATCGACGGCGCAGAGGCGATTGCCATGGGAGCCATTGCGGGGGGATGCCATTTTGTATCCTTCTATCCGATGTCTCCCTCCACAGGGGTAGCGGTCTTTCTCGCTCAACATGCCAGGGAATTTGGACTTGTCGTGGAGCAGGCAGAGGATGAGATCAGCGCTGTCAATATGGTGATCGGAGCCTGGTATGCCGGAGCCAGGGCATTGGTGACAACTTCCGGAGGAGGGTTCGCCCTCATGGTCGAAGGGGTAAGCCTTGCAGGCATGGTGGAATCTCCACTGGTGGTTCATGTCGGTCAGAGGCCCGGACCAGCGACTGGCCTTCCCACTCGAACCGAACAGGGAGATCTTCTCTTTGCCCTCTTCTCCGGCCACGGAGAATTTCCAAGGGTGATTCTCGCTCCAGGAACGATCGAAGAGGCCTTCTATCTCACCCAGAAAGCTTTTTATTTTGCCGATCGGTTTCAGGTTCCTGTATTCATCCTGACGGATCAATACCTGCTCGAATCTCACTACAATCTTCCTTCCCTCGATCCCTTTCGGGTCAAACTGGAGCGCCATATCATTGAGACCCAGAAGGAATACAGGAGATATCAATGGACCGAAGGTGGAATCTCCCCCCGCGGGATACCCGGGTTTGGAGAAGGGCTGGTGGTCCTGGATAGTGACGAGCATGATGAGAGAGGCCATATCACGGAGGATCTGGATTTGAGGACGAGGATGGTCAGAAAGAGACTTGAAAAACTCGACCGGATCGGAGAGGAGATCATCCCGCCAGAGCTTGTCGGTCCTCGAGACTACAAAATCCTGATCATTGGATGGGGATCAAACTATCATGTGATCAGAGAAAGTTTGGAAAGGCTGGGGAGAGAGGATCTGGCCTTCTTACATTTCAAACAGATCTACCCACTCCATCCCGAGACCATCACTTACCTGAAACGAGCGAAGAGGACTGTGATCATTGAGAACAATGCAACCTCTCAATTTGGCAGATTGATCAGGCTTGATACCGGTTTCGAGATCGATCGGAAGATTCTTAAATATAATGGGCTGCCTTTCTCAGTCGAAGAGGTGGAGGCGAGCTTAAAGACGATCGTGGAAGAGGAGGGATAGGCAATGGAGACGAACCGTTTCGATATGGGAGAGATCGATATTGCATGGTGTCCGGGGTGTGGCAATTTTGCCATTCTCAAGGCATTGAAACAGGCCCTGATTGAGTTGGAGATAAAACCTGAAAAGCTCGTCCTGGTCTCAGGGATCGGTCAGGCGGCCAAGGCCCCTCATTATTTCAAATGCCATCTGTTCAATGGGCTGCATGGAAGGTCCCTGCCGGTGGCCACGGCCATCAAGGCGTCCAATCCGGAACTCATCGTCATCGATGAGAGCGGCGATGGCTGTATGTACGGGGAGGGAGGAAATCATTTTATCAATGCCATTCGGAGAAATCCGGATATTACCAACCTGGTTCATAACAACATGGTCTACGGGCTGACCAAGGGGCAGGCTTCCCCCACCAGCCAATCGGGATTTAAAACGCCGATTCAGACCGAGGGGGTCTTCCTCGAACCGTTCAATCCCATCGCCCTGGCGATCAGCCTGAATGGTTCTTTTGTAGCGAGGGCGTTTGCCGGAGATATTGACAAGACAAAGGAGATCATCAAAAAGGCCATCTCGCACAGAGGTTACTCCCTGGTCGATATTTTGCAACCCTGTGTGACCTATAATAAGCTCAACACCTATGAATGGTTTAAGGAGAATACCTATTATCTGGAGGAATCTTATGACTCCTCCGACAGAGTAGATGCCTTTAAGAGGGCAACCGAAGAGAAAAAGCTGGCTCTCGGCATCTTCTACCTTCATCACAAACCGACTTTCGAGGAGGGGTTGGTCGCCTATCAGGATAACCGGGAGCCCTTATACAAAAGGGCGCCCGATCTTCAAAAACTATCCGAATTGATCGACAGGAAGAGGATGATCTGAATTATTTTCATGATTAGGCTGTGTAGCGATCCTATTTTGCTAACACCCCGGCTAGTTTGAGCAAACCCAACTCCAGTGGTTTCTTATGGATAACCACTTCCGAGAGAGGGGTGGCGGCAATCTCGCCTTTGAGAAGCCCCATTAGCACCCCATGTTCACCCCGCGCCAGGTGTTCCACTGCTGCTGCGCCTGAACGGGTGGCCAGCAGGCGGTCGAAAGCAGTAGGAGCTCCACCCCGCTGAACGTGTCCAAGGGTCGTGACCCGCAATTCAAAACCCAATTCACGATGCTCTTCGAAATATTGGGCTAATTTCTGGGCATTGTATCGGGCCCCTTCAGCCACCACGATGATAGCATGGGTTTTCCCCCGGTCGTAAGCCATATGGAGATCCTTTGCCACTGCCTCTGGGTCTATCTCCACTTCAGGGATGACAATGGTCTCGGCCCCGCCTGCGATGCCCGCCATCAGAGCCAGGTAGCCGCAGTCCCGGCCCATCACCTCCACGAGAAAGGCGCGCTGGAGGGAAGAAGCCGTGACCTTCAGCCGGTCGATGGCTTCGAGAGCGATATTGAGAGCGGTATCCACTCCAATGGCGATCTCTGATCCATAGAGGTCATTGTCAATGGTGGAAGCCACGCCCACTACGGGTAAGCCTTTCTGTGAAAGGGAATGAGCCCCTGTCTGTGATCCATTTCCACCGATCACCACCAGCGCCTCGATGTGGTGCTGATCAAGGATTTTCAAAGCCTTCCCTTGTCCTTCTTCAGTTTTAAACTCGATGGAGCGAGCGCTCCCCAAAACCGTGCCCCCTTGCTGAATGATGTGGCTGACATCGCGCAAGCCCATCTTTTCTATGTGGCCGGAGGTCAGTCCCTCATATCCCCTGCGGATGCCAAAGACCTCCCAGCCTTTCTCGATGGAGGATCGCACAACAGCCCGGATGGCTGCGTTCATTCCAGGGGCGTCCCCTCCGCTCGTCAGTACAGCAATTCGTTTCATTTTATACCCCTGACATCAGAAATAGGCGTTGAGGACATATTGTTGAAGCATCCTCTGGGTGTTGAAGAAGGATCCATTGAGGGCGATGGTATTCCGCATCACGTCGATATAATGATCCTGTTGGTGATAGAAAAGGGGAATGATCACCCCTTCCAGCTTCTCATAGAGGGCCTCGGCATCTTCGGAAGGGTTTCGTTCTTCTGCAGGTTCCCTGTTGTCCCCTCCGATGGACCAGCCGGTGACGCCTTCAATATGTCCTTCGATCCACCACCCATCCAAAGCACTGAGGGAAGGGACGCCATTGGTGATGGCGTCGATCTTATAACCGGCAAACATCAATCTCGAAATCTCACCATGTCTCTTGGCGACCCCATTCACATAACGGCTCAGATTCAAAGCCAGATAGGTCAGGTTGAGAAGCCCCTCGCAACAGAAGGTATTTTTCAACTCCTCAAAGAGTTCCCGGCGACCAAGGACTTGAGTGACCAACTCCATCGGGAACTGGTCATGTCCGGCGGCCACGGGAGTATGGGTGGTAAAGACACATTTTTCCCGAACGATATCGATATCCTCAAGGGTGATCGATTCCCTCCTGGCCTTCCCCGCTTCCTCATCGAGAAGCTCCAGGGTGAGGAGAGCCGGGTGACCTTCATTCATGTGGAATCGTATCAATTCCTCATAGCCAAGACTCCGGAGCATTCGGATCCCACCCATTCCGAGGACGACCTCCTGACAAAGTCTGTAGTATTGGTCCCCTCCATAAAGAAAGTGGGTCAATGTTCGGTCCCATTCACCATTTTCTTGAAGATCGGTATCGAGAAAATAGACCGGTACCTTGAACCCTCCAATGCCCAAGACCTCATATTTCCAGGAGCGGATGTGAACCGTGCGCCCCTCTATGGTCACAGCAGCTCTGCCGGGCATCTCATCCAAAAAATCTTCTACAATCCATTCCACGGTTTCTTCTCTCTGCCATCCGGTCGCATCAATCCTCTGGTAAAAATAGCCTTTTCGATGGAGAAGTGTAACTGCCACCATGGGCACTTTAAGATCGGCGGCGGAGCGGATCGTATCTCCTGCGAGAACCCCAAGGCCGCCACTGTAAGTTGGCATACTGGCTTCGAGACCAATCTCCATTGAAAAATAGGCGATCCTTCGTTTCTCATTCATACGGTTTTGTCTCTCCTTTGTTTTTCTTTCAGCCTTGAACCATTTCGCCAACATTTCATCTCGAACAACAATATATCCTTTATCTACCCCTAATCTGCACATACCTCGCAATGCCATTTCTCGTAATAAGCCCTATGATCCTGTCTTTTTCTGTAACCACAACACGCCCTTTGTCCTCTTTTATCATTAATTCAAGGGCTTTCATAACGTCGTCATCCATAGACACTTCCCACTTTTTGTCATGGGGCACCAAAATATCAGATGCTTTAACCCTTCCCCAATCCTCTCTTGGAATATTTTTAACCTCTTTAAGGGTCACGATGCCAATAAATTTTCCGTCATCAATCACAGGAAATCCACCATATCCATACCTGAGAAAATATTCATCCACAGCCTTATCGATGGCCGTCGATGGACTTAAGGTTTTCAAATCCGTCACCATGATATCTTTGACCTTAATGCCTGAGAGGGTTTCCTGAAGGGTGGACTGTTGATAACTTGCCTGTGCTGCGCTATAAAGAAACCATCCAATGAGCATCAGCCACAGTCCTCCCATACCACCTGTAAAAATTGAGAAAAGTCCGAAGAAGATGAAAAACAGGGCAATCCCCCGTCCAATGGAGGAGGCTTTCTGGGTAGCATAAAAGTAGTCCTTTTTCTTTCCCCATATAGCTGATCTCAACACCCTCCCTCCATCCATCGGAAAACCAGGGATGAGATTGAACACACCAACAATAAAATTGATTTGTGCAAGATAAGCAAAAAGTGCCTTGCTTCCACCAGCCGTATTCATCATCAAGATGAAGAAAAAAGCAGAAAGGAAAAAGCTTGAGAAAGGGCCAGCGATTGCAATCCAGAATTCTGCTTTCGGATGCGGGGATTCTCCTTTCATCTGGGCAACGCCTCCAAAGATGAAGAGCGTAATACTCTCGATCGAAACCTTGTATTTCTGGGCTACATACGAATGGGCAAGCTCATGAAAAGCAACTGAGGCAAAAAGCAGGAGTGCCGCCAAGACGCCTTTAATCCAGTAAGAGGCTAATGGAAGATCAGGGGCGGCCATCGGAAAATAGCGAGAGGACAATGACCAGGTGATCAAACCAAAGACGATCAGCCACGAAAAATGTACCCGGATGGGTATCCCCATGACTGTTGCAACTTTCCATACTCCCTTAAATGGTGTGCCATTCATATCTCATCCTCCTCTCGCAAAAAATGTTTGTAACATTCCCCTAAAAAAACTCCTTCTGGGGATTTCTATAGTCCTCCTCTTACCACTTTCGCTTTAGGGACAACCATGCTTTTGAGTGCCCGTACGCTTGCCTCAGCTTTAGGTTCCTGAAAGTAGCCGATGATGGCATTCAGGATCAAAATGGCCGCAATTCCTATGAGGGCAAAGCCTGAAAGTTCTTTAACGTCGAGGATGATCACCTTGCGACCTGATGAACTTAAGGCCCGTGCTGCTGCCGACAGATTTTTGCCCGCTTTTAACAGCCGGATGGCTTGGCGGCGCCGCTTTTTCAACTGCTGTGCGGTTCCCATAGGGTCTCATGCATCATAGTATATCCAAATTGAAAAATATTCTCTATTATTTATGAGCCTGTCGCACAAATGCTAAAAACACCTTTCGACAGGCTCAGGACAGGCTTGTCGAAGCACGGAAAGTGGCTTTGTTCAACAGGCTCTTATGCAAAACTCAATAGTGAAGCTCCCCGTCCCTGCCTACCGCAGGCAGGCACAGGACGGGGCTTCCCGGAGATGAAATATATCATTGATATTGTGCCCCTTGACCCCGCCGGAATTAATCTGAAATGTAACCCCGCTGCAGCCGCTGGCCCAGAGGG
>JASEIE010000195.1 GCA_030024065.1 Thermodesulfobacteriota bacterium | reverse complement strand
TTGGTCCCTGAAATGCCGATCCTTATTCTTAAACGTGAATTCTTCAATTGCCTCAGCCTTTTATTAACGATACGGGCCTCGTTGCCGTTACCGTTGAACGAACTCCTCATTTTGTAAATAATCATTGCAAAATGTACAATGATCATTGACCATTGAAAATTGATTTTAAAATAATTTTTCGATGGCCTCCCCAACGGTCCTCACGCCAATCAATTCGATGCCTTTCACCCCTTTTACCTTCTCCTGATTCGGCTTGGGCAGAAGGATTCGTTTAAATCCCAATCTCGCTGCTTCCTTCACCCTGACCTCCGGTTGGCTCACTCCCCTCACCTCGCCCCCCAGTCCCACTTCTCCAAAAACGGCCATTTCAGGATCGATCATTTTATCCCGAAAACTTGACGATATGGCAGCAATCACACCTAAATCAGCGCCGGGTTCCTCCACCCTTATGCCGCCTGCAATGTTAAGAAAGATGTCCTGATTGTTAAGGTGGACCCCCAGCCTCTTTTCCATCACTGCCACGAGAAGTGAAACCCGGTTGGCATCCACTCCCTGAGCTGTTCTCCGGGGAACACCGAAGTTCGTTGGAACGACCAGGGCCTGAAGCTCGATGAGAATAGGTCTTGAGCCTTCAATGCTGGGCATGACCACTGAACCTGAGGCGAGTTGGGTCCTCTCGGAAAGAAAGAACTCAGAAGGACTGAGCACCTCCACCAGTCCGGAACCCTTCATCTCAAAAACGCCGACCTCATTGGTGGAACCGAAACGGTTTTTAACCGCCCTCAGGATCCGGAAGGCATGATTGGCCTCACCTTCGATATAGAGAACGGTGTCCACCATGTGTTCCAGCACCTTTGGCCCTGCGATGAATCCTTCTTTGGTTACATGGCCGACGAGAAAGATAGGGATGGACAGATGCTTTGCCAGATAAAGCAATCTGCTCGATGCCTCTCTCACCTGGCTGATCGATCCCGGTGTTGAAGGAAGGTCAGAGGAATAGATGGTCTGGATTGAATCGACAACAACGGCCGAAGGTCTGAGTGTCTGGATGTCCTGAAGGATCTTTTCCAAGGACGTCTCTGAAACCACGAAGAGGTGATCAGAGAAAACCTCCAGCCGTTCAGCCCTCATTTTGGTCTGCTGAAGGGATTCTTCTCCAGAAACATAAAGGACTTTTTTCCCTGTGGAGGCCAAGCGGCTCATCATCTGAAGAAGAAGGGTTGACTTGCCAATCCCCGGATCGCCTCCGACCAGGATCACCGATCCAAAAACAATCCCTCCCCCCAGGACCCGATCAAATTCTCCCATGCCGATCTGGAATCTGCCTTTCTCCTCGCTGACAATCTTGGTGATGGCCGTTGGAACGGCCCCGGCCTCAAAACCGAGCAGGTCTCGTTCAGGAGCTTTCTCTTCGATCACCCGCTCCTCAACAAAGGTGTTCCAGTCCTGACATCCCGGGCACCTTCCCAGCCATTTGGGAGCCTGATATCCGCAGGACTGGCAGACGAATTGGGTTTTGGTTTTAGCCATAAGATGATTTGACTTGTTGAAAAAACAAGGTGTTCGTTATACGGTCAGGGCTAAGATGCCCGTATCGTTAATAAAAGGCTACGTTTATCGTCTCTTAATTCTTTTTTACGTAACCGTTACCGAATTACGAAACGGGCTTCGTAACCCTAACCGAAAGACTATTTTCTTGGTTCATGAGTAGCCAAATTAGGGGCATTGTAGCAGAAAGGATTGTTGAGGTCAAAAAATATGAAGAAGAGCGGATCAATATCTGAACAGGGCAGCTCCCCAAGTTAAGCCAGCACCGAAGGAGTTGACCAGGACGAGGTCACCTTTCCGGATCTGGCCGTTTCGAACCGCTTCGTCGAAGGCAACGGGTATGGAGGCGGCTGAGGTGTTGCCATATTTATGAACGGTGATAATCACCTTTTCCAGAGGAATTTCCAGACGCTCCGCTACGACTTCCATAATTCGTATATTGGCCTGGTGGGGAATGAACCAGTCTATGTCACCACTGGTAATCCCCTGCGATGACATGATCTTATGGGCCGAACCGACCAGAGTGCGGACTGCATGTTTGAAGACATCATTCCCCTGCATCTTCAGATATTGGAGGCCCTCTTGCAAGACTTCATAGGAAGGGGGTCTTCGCGACCCTCCTGCGGGTACATGGATAAGTTGCCAGAGATCTCCATCGGACTGAATATCTGTGGCCAGGATCTCTCCGTCGTCCTTTCCATTGGAATGTCCGAGGACAACCGTTCCTGCTCCATCCCCAAAAAGGACGCAGGTGGATCGATCCTTGAAATCGAGCCGGTTCGAAACGATCTCGCCTCCCACCACCAGTGCCCGTCGATAGGAGCCATCCTGCATAAATTTCTGGGCCACCGCCAGCCCATAGATGAATCCCGGACAGGCTGCATTGATATCGAAAGCCACTGCATTCTTTGCTCCAAGCCGGTGCTGGATAATACAGCCGGCCGATGGGCTGAGCATGTCAGCCGTCGAGGTGCCTATGACGATCAGATCGAGTTCCTCAGGGGAAATCCCCGCCGCTTTAAGGGCTGATTCAGAAGCAGGAGTGGCCAGATCTGTGAGAGCCTGACCCTCCTCCACCATCCGCCGTTCTTTTATTCCCGTCCTGGTCGTAATCCATTCATCGCTCGTATCGATGAGCTTCTCAAAATAAGAATTCGGAACAACCCGCTCTGGCATACAGGAACCCGTCCCTTTAATGGTAATCTTTTTCAAGAAATCCTCTTTCTCCTGAAAGCTTATTTCCCCACCCCGGATGGAGAGATAATTTTATATCCTATTTTCACAACCTTTTCCAGTAAACCCCGTTAGAAATTCCAGCGGGGCATTAAACCCCGCCGGAATTAATCTGAAATGTAACCCCGCTGCAGAGCAGCGGGGCATTATTTTTAACGGGGTAAATGTTTTTCATACCCATCAAACAGAAGCATTCCGGGTAAATTCTCATCTTAGGGCATGCCTCTTGAAAAAATCCCATATCACCACATTGGCGTCGATATCCCTGCTTTTCTTCCTAATCATCCTTCATGGCAATTGCTGCAATCTTATTTGTCAGTCCAAAGGCCAACCGTTGGGAGAAGATTTATCCTCCTTTGTCTTTTAAGTTTTTGCTCCTTTTCTACCCAACTGATAAGACCTCTTTTTAATCGCCCCGTTTTTATCAATTTCACCTTTCGCTGAAGCGGAGGCCTGGACCACACCCAGCCAGTGGAGTCCGAAGTATTTACAGGTGGTTTTGAAGCTATGGACGATAGGGTCAGCGGTTGAAACATTTGTGTCTCCACAGACCGTGATCAGGCCGATTTTCTTTCCTTTCATTTTAGAATAGTAGGCCTTGTGCCAGTTCCAGTCCGCATCAAAGAAGACGCACCATCGGTCCAGATAGGCCTTCATCTGGGCGGTCATGGACCAGAAGTAGACAGGAACACTGTGGATGATGGCATCTGCCTTTAGAATCTTCTTCTGTATCTCCTGCATATCGTCTTTGATGATGCAGACTCCTGTATCATTACATTTTTCACAGTCCAAACATCCGGAGATCTTCTTTTTGCTCAGGATGATCTTTTCCACCTCTGCCCCTGCCTCCTTTGCTCCTTGCAGGGCTTGTTCCAAAAGGACGTCGCTGTTCCCACCCACTCTTGGACTCCCCAAAATGCCTAACACCTTCATTTTACGCCTCCTTATTTCTGCTTAATCCCATCCATTGTCATTCTATCAAATCTGTTCAATTTGTAAATTACTTTCTTCTTTTAAAACCCTTGAATCCTGGAACCCTTTTAAAAAACAGAGTTTTATGATATGTGTCTCAAGCATGGAGGCGGAAAATAGAAATCTCCTCGTTGAAGGAGCAAAGGTCTTTGGTATCCATTTGGATGATAAAACAATAGAGGCCTTTGACCTCTATCTCAGGGAACTGCTCAAATGGAATCAAAAAATGAACCTCACTGCGATTCGATCGGAGAAAGGGATCATTCTGAAACATTTCCTCGATTCCCTTTCCGTCTATCCCCATCTCAACAGGATCTTCTCCCTTTTAGATATTGGTTCTGGCGCTGGTTTTCCTGGGATTCCCTTGAAAATGGTCCAGCCCTCTCTGGAGGTGACCCTGATCGATTCGGTCCGTAAGAAGGTTGACTTTCAGAGGCATATCATTCGAACGCTCGGTTTAAAAGGGATTGAGGCGATTCATGGCCGCATTCAGGACAAGGAAATCCTCCAGAGCCTCGGAGGCCGATTCGATGCAGCCATTGCAAGGGCTTTCTCTGATCTCAAAACCCTTCTCTTGCTCAGCTTTCCTTTCTTGAAGAAGGGAGGAATCGTTCTGGCGATGAAAGGTGAAGGTGCCGGTGATGAGTTGAAACGTCTTCCCCTGTCCACAAGAAACCGGTATCAATGGATCAAGACCGCCACCTTCTCCCTCCCTTTCAGTTCATTTAAAAGATCCATTCTCCTGTTTGAAAAGGAATGACTTTTGTCTTTCCATCCTTCCCGTTTTTATGCTATAAAGAGTCTGATTTGGAATACTGGAAGAATGGAACAGTGGAATAATGGGTTAAAAGATTTAGAAAACCAATATTCCATTATTCCAATATTCCACCATTTTATGGGTTTTTATTATGGCGAAAGTGATCTGCATTACCAACCAAAAAGGTGGGGTGGGAAAGACAACGACCGCCGTCAATCTCTCCGCCTCCATTGCTGTTGCAGAGAAGAGGGTTTTACTCATTGACATCGATCCCCAGGGAAACTCAACGACCGGTATCGGTCTCAGCAAAGAACAATCCAATGGGACGATCTATCAAGCCCTGCTCAGAGGTTCAGGACTCCGGGAGATGATCCAGAAGACTTCCCTTGCCCACCTGGATATGGTCATCTCGAATACCGACTTGATCGGAGCTGAAGTGGAGCTCATCCAGGAGAAAGATCGTGAGAGAAAGTTGGATCGCCTGATCAAAGAGGTGGAGTCAGACTATGACTACATCTTCATCGACTGCCCTCCCTCGCTGGGGCTTCTGACCATCAACTCTCTGACAGCAGCCCATTCCGTCATCATCCCTCTTCAGTGCGAATACTATGCCCTCGAAGGTCTGGGGCAGTTGATCAAGACGATCCGTCGGATCAAACAGTCCCTCAATCCGAGACTGGAGATCGAAGGGATTCTTCTCACCATGTTCGATGTCCGTAACAACCTCTCCCATCAGGTGGCGCATGAGGTGAAAAGTCACTTTAAAGATAAGGTGTTCAAGACGGTCATCCCGCGTAACATCCGGCTGAGTGAAGCCCCCAGCCATGGGAAACCGGCTCTCCTATACGATATTCATTCAAAGGGCGCTGAAAGTTATTTGAACCTGGCCAGAGAAATGATGGGGAATGGAGAAATGGATGGCAACTAAGAGAATGGCTTTAGGAAAGGGCCTGGGAGCGCTGATCCCGGAACTTGAGGAAGCGGAAGGAAAGAAGCTCCTCTACTGTGGAATCGAAGAGGTCCGTCCCAACCGATCTCAACCCCGGAAGCATTTTGATGAATCGAAACTCCAGGAGCTGGCTGAAACCATCAAAGAGAAGGGCATCCTCGACCCCTTGATGGTTAGAAGGGTTGGTGAGGGTTATGAATTGATTGCAGGAGAGCGCCGCTGGCGCGCAGCCCAGAAGGCAGGATTGAAGGAAGTCCCTGTGATCGTAAAGGATGCGGATGACCGGGAGGTGCTGGAGATCTCCCTCATCGAAAACCTCCAGAGGGAAGACCTCAACCCTATTGAGAAAGCCGAAGGGTTCAAGCGCTTGATAGAGGAGTTTCAGGTCAGTCAGGAGAAAATTGCCGCCCGGGTTGGAAAAGACCGAACCACTGTCACCAATGCCCTCCGTTTACTGAAACTTCCCCCCCAGGTGAAAAACGAACTGATCGAAAACCGTATCACTCCAGGCCATGCCATGGCCATCCTGAGCCTTGAGTCCAGGGAGAGCCAGAGAGCGCTCTGTGACCTGGTTATAAAGAAGGGCCTTTCGGTGAGGGAGGCCGAAGCCCTGGCCAAACGTTGGTCAGAGAAACCGAAAAGGAAGGCAACTGAAAAGAAAAAGGGTGATCTGGAGAGTCAGCTCCAAAGCCTTCAGGATACTCTGAGGCACCACCTGGGAACGAAAGTCCTAATCCAGCCGAGGGGTAAAAGGGGAAAGATCGAAATCGAATACTACTCCCCTGAAGATCTGGAAAGAATTGTGGAAGCGATCATTGGGAAATGAAAAATATAATTTCAGGGTAAATCAGTGAACCAGAGGATCAGGATGTAGGGTATCAGAAACCAGGGAATCAGGAAAAAAGATTTATACTGATATCCTGATAATCTGGTCACTGCTCCCTGGTCATCTGGTTTCCTGATAGCCGCTTATTGTGAAAGGAGTTACCCATGTCAGGAGGAAAAACTTTCTTTGCCAAAGGAAGCTCGCAACCCCCTTCTGTTCCGGGAGAGATCAGTGCCTTTTTAGGAAAGGAGACTCTCTTTGAGGGAAAGATGACCTTTCAGGGGGTCTTTCGCCTGGATGGAAGATTTGAGGGAGAGATATTTGAAAGCGGAACCCTCATCGTGGGCGAATCCGCTGTGATCATTGGAAAGATCGGAGTCAGCACAATGATCATCAATGGCCGTGTGGAAGGAGAGGTCAATGCAAAGGAGCGCGTTGAGATTCATCCCACTGGCAAATTTCTTGGAACCCTCATCACCCCTGTTCTCTCCATCAATGAGGGTGGAATCCTTGACGGCCACTGCAGGATGGAGAAAAGACCTGGGCAGGAAGAAGATCTCCATTCCCGCCCCCCCAATGTGGGCCACCCCATCTCCGTCTAATCGGCCTCATTCCACAACCTTGATAATGGGGAAAATACCATTATGAAAATGAAATTTTTATATAATAATTCCAGATGGATAACATATCTCGACCAATGGTTCAATCAGAAAACCTTGATGCCTCAAAATGGCTATCAAAAATTGTTTGACAACGTTTCTGAGGTATGTTAATTAATTCACAATTTGTTGTTCCCTTATGTTGCTTCATTTAGATAAGCGCTCTCATACAAAGGGAGCAAAATTCTATCCTCACTATCTGCACTTGGAGGGTTAACTGAAAGAGTGGGTAAGACCACTTCAATTCTTACTAACAGTGGGTTGGTATGTGGCTTTGAGTTTGATCATCCCAGTGGGGATCGGTTATTGGCTCGATCGTCCTGAGATGTTTAATAAGCGCCCTCTATTTACTATTATTGGTCTTGGTGTCGGAACGGTCGTGGCTTTCTTTGGCTTATTCCGTATGCTCATCCGTTTTTATGCTGAGCAAGAAAAACTAATGAAGAACAAGAAATAACGCAGAGTCAACAATAATGGATCGTAGTCGCCTTAAAGTTCTCACTCTTTTCTTCATTCCTGTTTTAATCCTCTTCGGAATTGGCCTGGTATTTGGTCCTCTCGGATCCAGTTTTTTGGGCAAGGAACCACCGGGCATCCTCAAAGTACCTAGACCACATGTTTCCCTTCCTGCGGAGACTGTATTCCATCTTGCCGGCTTCTCTATCACGAACACACTCATTGCCTCTTGGTTTACGATCATCGTGCTGGTGGGTTTGTCCTACGTCTGTACTCGTAAAATGAAACTTATCCCCGGCAAAAGTCAAGCCATGGCAGAGGTGGTCGTAGAGGGATTGTTGAATTTTGTTGAAAGTGTTTCGGGCAAAAAACACGCCAGGATGCTCTTCTCTGGGGTGTCCACCATTTTTATCTATGTAATCTCTAATGCCTACCTCGCTCTCTTGCCCTTTTTTGG
>JASEIE010000194.1 GCA_030024065.1 Thermodesulfobacteriota bacterium | reverse complement strand
TGTTTCACCTTAGCCACGGATGCATTAAAACTGGCCATCGAGGAATACCGTTGCAAATTGACGGGAATTCATGAAAAGGGCGGCTTTGACTCCACGAAGTTGGAGAAGGATGAGTGAGGTCATTGATGATGAAAGAAGATAAGGTCGTTTTTCTCAAAGATCCGAACAAAGTCTTGGAACAGCTCATCAAGAATTTCATTAACGAGAATGACCAGAACCGGAGGACCCAACTGGACCACGGATCCTACTGGGAAGAGCCTTTGGTCGGGTTTGCCTCGGGAACCGATCCGCTCTTTTTCCAATTTAAGTCGCTTATTGGTTCATTCCACCTTACGCCGAGAGAAATCATCGCTGCCGCCTTAAAGGAGAAAGGCAGAGAACTTCTTCTGCCGGAGGTGGAGCAGATCAGCGTCATTTCATGGGTCTTACCCGCTGCCGAGGACACCCGGAAGAGCAATCGCAAAGAAGAAAAATTTCCTTCCAAACTCTGGGCCTACACAAGGGATTTCGGCGAGGCCTGCAATGGCGCTTTGCGAAGACATGTCGTGGGATTTCTGGAGGATTTAGGTTTTGTGGCGGTCGCCCCTCTCCTGATGCCCACGTTTCGATACTTCCGGGATGAAAAGGTGGGCTGGGTTTCTCCCTGGTCAGAGCGCCATGTGGCCTACACCTGCGGCCTTGGGACCTTCAGCCTCAGCGATGGTCTCATCACTCCGAAAGGGATGGCTGTTCGAATAGGAAGTGTCGTCACCCTTCTGAAACTGACCCCAAGCGAGAAGAAGTACGGCTACCATAAAGAGAACTGCCTCCTCTTCCGGAACGAAAAATGCGGTAAATGCATCCCGAGATGTCCTGCCGGAGCCATCACAGAAGAGGGCCATAATAAAGATAAATGCCACGAATACATCAATTCCGACCCATTAAAGGCAAAGCGACTCGAATATGGAATACACAATGCTTCCTCCTCTTGCGGACTCTGCCAAACACGCGTCCCCTGCGAATTCGAAATCCCCAGACCCGACCTGATCGCCTAATAAAGGGGACAGGCTATTTTTTCTCCTCGGTTGGCAAAATCACAACCCTGAAAAGTAGCTTGTCTCCTTTTTATAGTAATTTTTCAGAAGTAAACATTTGGGTCATCAGGTCCTTCTGGAATTTCAGTGGGTCCTATCTTTCTCCCTCCCCTTTGCCAAAGGGGAGGTAAGGAGGGGTTACCTGTTTCGCAGGTGTGTCCAGACCAGCCTTCTCCGTCTCGGTCGGATTGCGCCTCAACTCTCGCTGACGTTGCTTCCATGTCGAGTCATTCCACAAAAATTTCATAACTCCCCCTCACCCCCTCTTACTCTTAAGAGGGGAAAAAGCACCAACACAAAAGCCGGAAGAGCCGATTATCATTTTGTAAATTCCATGCGAGTGATCTACCTGTGCAAATCCACCTGTTCATCTATTTTCTAAATTGAGTGATTCTTTTTGAAATACCCTGTAGCTGCAGGCTTCAGCCTGCGTTTTAAAATCACCCGCCTGGTGATTCGTATTGCAAGGCTTCAGCCTTGCAATAGAAACAATCCTAAAGGGTTGCCCTACGATTAAATTTATGAAAATCGCTCAATTTAGGTATTTCCTATTAGGTTCAGATGCTGCTGTGTTCCGTAACTTCCCACTTCAGCTAAAAACGCCGCACTTGACAAATTATGAGCATATGCTTATAATTGTTTTATGGCGCGACCGAGAAAATGCCGATATGTGGGATGCAGGCCAAATGCTTATTATTTCAAGCCCAGGGGAGTCCCCTTGTTTAAGCTTGAAGAGGTATCTCTTCACATGGACGAAGTGGAGGCCCTGAGGCTTGCCGATTACGAAGGACTTTACCATGAGGAAGCGGCGCAAAAGATGCAAATATCTCGAGCCACCTTCGGGCGGATTATTTACCAGGCCAGGCGCAAAGTGGCAGAGGCCCTTCTCAAAGGGAAGGCGCTGAGAATAGAGATGAACATCGATCAGAAAGGAGAAAGTCATGAAGGTAAGTTTTGCTGTTCAAAAGGATGAAGGTATTGATAGCCAGGTTTACAATCATTTTGGTTCGGCACCGGTGTTTATCCTTGTCGATGCGGAGACAAGAGAGACGGTGACGGTGCAAAATCGCGATCTTCAGCACGTCCATGGCATGTGCAATCCTGTCTCAGCCCTGGGCGGGAAAGAGGTTAGCGCTGTGGTGGTCGGAGGAATTGGACCAGGAGCCCTGATGAAGTTAAATACAATGGGGGTAAGGGTCTATGAGGCAGGCGCCCGAACAGTGAAAGAGAATCTTCAATTACTCAGGGAAAATAGGCTTCAGGAACTTTCTATGAGTGGTTGCTGTAAGGGCCATCAAGGGGGATGCAGCCATTAAGAGAAGGTAAGAGCAATTGGGAAGAAGACTCCCATCATCTTATGGCAGGAGAGGGTCTTTATGAAAGACTCGGAGTGTCAACAGGTTGAACAACATCCTTCCCTGACCCATCTCTTCACATCTTTTTTAAGACTGGGAGCTACCGCATTTGGCGGCCCGGCAATGGTTGCCTACATTCGTAAAATGGCTGTGGATCAAAAGCATTGGCTCGATGAAAAGACTGCCCGCGATGGTATTGCCTTATGTCAGACCATACCGGGTGCAACGGCTATGCAAATGTCCGCGTACATTGGCTTCAGGGTAAGGGGAGTAGGAGGCGCCGCCGCGAGTTTCATTGGATTTGGACTTCCTGCATTTCTTTTCATGATGATCCTTTCTGCCCTCTATGCAAGGACGCATACATTACCCTCCGTTGTTTCAATATTTAATGGACTTCAGGCCATCGTTGTTGCTCTTGTCGCTAATGCCACTTTATCCTTTGGCAGGACCTCCATTAAGAGCTGGAAAAATGTGATCAATGTGTTGATTGCCGCAGGTCTCTTTGGGCTGAGGATTAACCCCATCCTGGTCATTATCATCTCTGCCTTCTTGGGAATGATCCTTTATAACAAACAACCTCTTTCTCCTGCAGTGGGTACCATGAAAAAGGAACATGCTCCAAAATCTCTTTTATTAATAGTGTTGGTTACAGCCATAGGGTTTACAGCCTTTTATTTTTTAGACCGAAAGCTGTTCGACCTTGCCACCCTCATGTTCAGGATAGATCTGTTTGCCTTTGGGGGTGGTTTTGCCTCTGTCCCTCTTATGTTTCACGAAGTCGTTGAGGTTCGACGATGGATGGATGGTCCCACCCTCTTGAACGGAATTGCCATGGGGCAGGTAACTCCAGGGCCTATTGTAATTACGGCAACCTTCATGGGTTACTTGTTACATGGTTTTCTGGGAGGGCTTGTCGCAACGGTCAGTGTGTTTTTGCCTTCGTTCATGATCGTCATCGCCATTGTCCCCTACTTTGACAGGATGCGAAACTCTCCTTATTTTAATAGGGTTCTCATCGGCATCCTCTGTTCTTTTGTGGGGCTCCTTTTAACCGTCACCGTACGCTTTGCCTCAAATATCCCCTGGGATCTTCCACGCCTTCTTATTGCAGGCGGAGCCTTTGTTGCGCTTCTTATGAAGGTGGACATCCTCTGGGTAGTCTTAATTGGAACTGGAATTTCTTTGGTTGTCTTATAAATCTTTTATTTATTGGATATTCGTGGAAAAAAGTCGAAGCTCATATCTCGATTTCCAGTTCTTTGATCTTTTCCCAGAGCGTCTTTCTTGAGATTCTTAAAATTTCAGCGGCCTGGCCTTTTTTACCTTTTGTTTTCTCCAGGACACTCTGGATATACTCTTTTTCAAAGAGGTTGACCGCAGTGGCAAGAGGTTTTGATCCTTGAATCTTTTCGCAGATATTTCGAACAGGGGTTTCTCCTCCGCAAACCTCCTCCGGGAGATCTTCGGCTTGAATCACTCTTCCCCTGATTAGGGCAATGGCCCGCTCTATCATGTTCTCAAGCTCTCTGATATTTCCAGGGAAGGAATATCTTAAGAGGAGGTTTTTTGACTCTTCAGAGAGACCCGTAATCTCCTTTCCCATTTTTTTTGAAAACTTGCCAATAAAGTGCTCAGCCAAAAGGAGAATATCCTCCCGCCTTTCCCTTAGTACTCCATTTCGTAATTACGGTTACGTATTTTTAGGGCCATAAATTATAGAGACTCTTCACGGAGTTTACCCTGAGCATAAAGATTAGACCCTTCGTTTCACTCAGGGTGACAAAAGGGAAGGGTTCAGAGTGACAAACGATTATTGTCATTCTGAGGAGTGAAACGACGAAGAATCTGTTATGGCATACGTTAGCGTATTTATGAAAAAGTGTAATAAGTTCATAAGAAGGTTAAGAGAGCTTGCTGATAAAGAAGGCCTGCCTCCTACTACCTATGCCAGGATGTTAATTGTTAAGAGTATTCAGGCCCATACAAAATAAACCCATCATCGAGAATTCATCCCAGTAAATCTCTTGACTTCTCTGCGCTATGCCCTATACCCTCTGCTATCGGGATCGGACCAACTTTTTTTTGGATGACACCAGAGATCAGTATTTAAAAAACTAACTTGTTGAATGTTGACAGGCTGTTGCCCAAACCAACCATTTGCCCTTCGACAGGCTCAGGGCGAGCGGCGATATGCTGAAATCATTTAACTTTTCCGGTCATGCTGAGCTTGTCGAAGCATGAAATCGATTTGGGCAACAGCCTGTTGAGACCTGACCCTCCCGCCTTTTCCCATGAAGAAACCTCATTTCAGCCCTCCAACAAAATGGGATATGTCCTTATTTTTTCTAATGCAGTGATGGCAGAAGTTGGGAGAATCACGTCACCTGCTATTGAAAACGATCCTTGAATCCGATAATGGTTTAGAAACTGTTCTTTTTAATTTGTAACTCAATAATTTCGCCTGACCCCAAATTCCTTACATTATTTTTTTAACCCGGCCAATTTCACCACTTTCTAAGCGGACTTTAATACCATGGGGGTGAGTAGGAGATTTCGTCAGAATGTCTTTCACTATACCTTCGGTTAGTTTTCCAGAATGCTGGTCCTTCTTTAATACAATTAAAACCTGTAAGCCTGCTTTCACATTTGCACGATTTGTACCGCCCATGCTTCCACTTTCATTAAGGATTATTTTAACCTCAAATTTGCAGCCCTAAGTCCCCCATTGCCCCTATTTTTCTCGATATAAACTTACGATTTAAATGGTTAGCTTGGCCCGACCCGCTACCGCATGCTTGAGCCCTCGAACAAAACCTAAATGAGAAATGACAATCTGCCCCCACCCATAGCGCAATTGTAAAGAATCCAATTTCAAATGCAAGAGAAAAATTCCGGGAAAAACCTACGGAGCAAAATTCGATAGGGCAGATCAACGAGGGGGCTGTACTTCGATAAGGGAAAAGTATCTCCCTATCTTTAAGACTATTTTTCAATCCATGCCCGTCGCAGGTAACGGCTCTATCGGCATGATCGAAAAACCTTAACCTGCGGTTGTGGGGCTGGTTTAACTTTACTATCAAGCTCCATTGCTTCAAATAATAGAATTTGGTAAGATATTCACCAGTTTTGTTTGGAAATTACCGATTTGGCTGATATTGGTTGAACGCAGAGCAGGCAACGGTTTACAGAGACAGAGATAGTTTCCCATTGATGAAATGAGAAGATCGAAGATATTTCACAGTCCCCATAGCATTGTGAGCGTATTATGATTTACCTTGATTACAATGCGACGACGCCTGTGCTGCCAGAGGTTTTAGAGGCAATGATGCTGTATCTGACCTCGGAGTGGGGCAATCCATCCAGTACAGTACATACAAGTTTGGCAAAGCTAAAGGCCGTGATCGAGACGGCGCGGGCTCAGGTGGCGGAATTGATCGGAGCACACGCGATGGAGATTATCTTCACCTCGTGCGCAACGGAGAGCAACAACGCGGCAATTCATGCGGCGCTTCAGCCCGCGAGGGCGTTTGCTATGTTGGCATCGCCTATCGCCGAGCCGAGAATGACAAGGGACCGCGGACAGCCTGTTGCGCCGCCCAGATGTTCCTCGATGACGGTGACGGTATGGTGTTTATGGGGGAATACGGACCCTGGTATCCACCGGAGACCAACGAATATCACCTCTCGAAGCAGGCGGCCAAGAACCTGCTTAAGCGGACCCTACAGTCATACGATGAGTTAGGAGGAAAACCTCTTCGCGAGGTCTTTCTGCACTGTCGGTCTACTATTGATGCCGAAGAATTCAATGGTTTTGAGGCCGCATGCCCATCCGACGTATCGTTTGTCGGCATCCGCGTCCGCAAAGAACCTCCAGGCGGTGTCCGGTTATTTCGGGAGGGAACGCGGCCGGTTCTTCGCGGGACATGTTGGCCGACAAGCGAGCGCGGATGCTACCTTTGGGCTTCGGGATTCTCGCCACGCCTCGGCACGTACGACGGTTGGGAGATGCCGGCTCCGCTCCGAATAGATGTGCAATATGGTGAGACTGACATTGCGCAGGTCGCAAGGGACATTCTCGGATTGACAAAGCTCAACTACAACGCTTGTCGCATCGGCGAGTCTCAGCCTGTTACAGTCGGGTTCTCGAACGCCGCGGGTGAGATCCTCGTCATAAGAATAAGGGGACGTAGGTTCTAAAACAACTTGACAGTCGGGACAAAAGGGAGTAAGATTTTGGTATGCCGAGACAGCCAAGGCTCGATGCTCCTGGAGCCTTGCATCACATCATGGGCCGGGGGATCGAACGTACAACACTATTCCGCACCGATCAAGACCGGCAAGATTTTCTGAACAGGCTGGCGGATCTATGCCTGGATGGGAGCCTCATTGTCTACGCCTGGTCCCTCATATCAAACCACTTTCATGTATTAGCCCGGACCGGTCGGCAACCTATTTCGAGGAGTATGCGCAAACTCCTTACAGGGTACGTGGTCAATTTTAATCTTCGACACAAGAGGCATGGACATCTCTTTCAGAACAGATATAAATCGATCATCTGTGAGGATGACCCATACCTGTTGGAATTGACGAGATATATCCATTTGAATCCGTTGAGAGCAGGCACTGTCGATGACATGAGAGGGTTGAGTCAATACCGTTGGGCAGGTCATTCGGCCATCATGGGTAGAGTCAAGCGAGATTGGCAGGATATCGGCACCGTCCTTGGGTATTTTGGTAAAGGGCATAAGGCTATCGCAAAATATGAGCGGTATGTGGAAGAAGGGATATCTCGTGGGAAGAGACCGGAATTGGTCGGAGGAGGATTGATAAGGAGTTTAGGAGGCTGGTCTCAGGTTTTGTCCTTGAGGAGAAAGGGGATCAAGGTAGCCTTTGATGAGAGGGTTTTAGGGGGGGACGACTTTATCGAAAGGCTCTTATCCGAAGCCGAAGAAAGAGAGAGGGAGACACTGAGAATAGGTCGTAAAGTACCCAATCTGCTAACCCTGGCCAAGAGAATCATGGAAGGGGAGGGGATAGAGGAAACGGAGTTACGTTCAGGGTTACGAAAGAAAGAAGTGGTGAGGGCAAGGAGAGTGTTTTGTCAGTTAGCGATAGGGAAGATAGGTTATCCTGGTGCCGAGGTTGCGCGTTTCCTTGGGGTGACGACTTCGTCGGTTAATCGGTTAGCCGTTTCCCAGGAAGGAGCAAATCTGAAAAAATATCTTAAGTTGTTTTAGAACCTACGTTCGAAAGCGCCGATGAAAACCGGCGAGGTGTCGTGAATGAAAGAGTCACACGATGAAGGTGTAGCGAGCCACATCGACCCCGAGTCATGCGCCAGAGCCCGCGAGGGTTCAGGCGAAGCGTTGACAGGGGCACGTGCGGGCCGGGTATTGAGCCGTGGAATGGTTCTTGATTCCAGGGTGCCGACGTCGTGGACGTAACGGAAGG
>JASEIE010000193.1 GCA_030024065.1 Thermodesulfobacteriota bacterium | reverse complement strand
CTTCCATGTACTTCTGTAACTCCGGACCCACTTTTAAGCTCTTCGCATAGCTCTTGCCTTTGATCGTCGTGTTCCAGAGATACTGGGGCCCATGGCCAAGGTGCCCTGGCTTGGTGCAAACGCAGTTTTTCTTCCCGCACTTTCGATAATTAACAGAAATAATCCCACGCCTCAAATCCCCAACCTCTTCCAGCTTCCGGTACAAAGACTTTCTCTTGGCCTCCAAGCTTTCCAAAGTCTCTTCCATAACCACCTCCTATAATCTGTTTGCTCATTAAGCATTCAGATTATAGGCCAAATAAAAAGATTTGTCAAATCTACCCATAAATTTGTCGCAGACCCTTCTTCACTCGCCATCTGGTCTGCGATGACCAGTGTCTACATCATCTGGGGATCGACCTACCTTGCGATCCGTTTTGCCATCGAAACCATTCCCCCATTTCTCATGGCTGGCACCCGATTCCTGATTGCCGGAGGCATACTCTATCTGATCAGGAGATTCCTCGGAGACGAAGCGCCCTCCCGGAGGGAATGGCATTCTGCAATAATAATAGGCTTTCTTCTATTAGTGGGTGGCAATGGCGGTGTGGTCTGGGCTCAACAACGAGTCGTCTCAGGGATGACAGCCATCCTCGTTGGAACTGCCCCCTTGTGGATAGTCTTGATCGATCTGCTCCGGCCTGCCGGACCACGGCCAAGCCGCTGGGCCATTCCAGGTCTGGTTTTGGGTTTTATCGGCATCAGCCTTCTGGTCGGACAGGGTCAAATTCCGGGCAAAGGAACGAATGTAGATCCTGTCGGCGCTGTCGTTCTGATCTTAGCTTCTCTCTTCTGGGCTGTCGGCTCACTCTACAGCCGCCAAGCTTCACTCCCTTCATCCCCGTTAATGTGGACTGCCACGGAGATGTTAGCCGGAGGGGCAGGGTTGTTCCTCCTTGGAATTCTGACCGGAGAACTACCGGAGTTAAATCTATCCGGTCTCACCTTTCGATCCCTTGCAGGGTTTACTTATTTGATTTTTTTCGGTTCCTGGGTCGGGTTGACCTCCTATACCTGGCTCCTTCGTAATGCACCTACTCCCCTGGTCTCCACCTATGCGTATGTCAATCCGGTCGTTGCTGTCCTGCTCGGCCATTCCCTCGCTGCGGAACCACTCACCTTCAATACCCTGATCGCTGCGGCAATGGTTGTTGGATCAGTGGCCTTGACGACAATAAGCCAACAGGGCTCTTTCCGACAGAAGATAAACCTCCCTCCATTGAGATCAGAAAAGGATGGAACTCAATGAACACAACTTCTCAGATTGAAGGTCGGATTAAATAAGTGGTTGATATTAAAATTGTAGTAATCCCTCAGTTATGGGTAATTATTGGTTATGGAGTTATTCCTTTTTCCCCGTAGCGTCGGCATTTATTGCCGACGGACTCCGCCCTCAATAAATGAGGGCGCTACATATATTATAAAAATCTCCCCCATAACTGGGGCATTACAAATTGTACTCATTTTCACTTGACGGAGCCTTTATTTTTATATAGGATTGGAGCCAATGAAATCAGGAGGAACAAAATGGGGAAGAGTTTCATGCCGAAGATTCGAACGGAGAGAGAACTCAGGCGGACCCAACTCGAAGGGCTTCAGTGGACAGTCAACCATATCTATAAGAATTCTGAATTTTATCGGAAGCGATTCGATGCAACAGGTGTCAAGCCAAAGCACATCAAGTCTCTTAAGGATATTTCTAAACTTCCCTTTACCACTGCCAAAGACCTTCAGGAGGAGTACCCCTTCCCTTTAATATCTGTTCCCTTCGAAAAGATCGTCCGAATCCATGCCTCCTCCGGAACGACTGGAAAACGAAAAGTTCTCTGTTATACCCAGAAGGATATTAACGACTGGGCCAATATGTTTGCC
This sequence comes from Thermodesulfobacteriota bacterium, assembly GCA_030024065.1. The sequence continues at coordinate 6,062 of JASEIE010000193.1, read as the reverse complement.
CGCTGCTATGAGATGGCAGGGCTGACGACGAAAGATCGGATCCAAATTGCCGTGGGCTACGGAGTCTGGACGGCCGGAGTTGGTTTTCAGTTAGGCGTCGAACGTTTGGGGGCCATGGCCATTCCCATCGGTCCCGGAAATATCGATATGCAGTGTCAGTTCCTCGAAGATTTTCAATCGACCCTTCTCTGTGCGACGGCCTCCATGGCCCTCCTTATGGGAGAAGAGATTGAAAAGAGAGGCCTCGGAGACCGGATCGCCTTAAAAAAAGTCATTATGGGCTCAGAACGTTCGAGCAATGCTATGAGGACAAGAATGAAGGAACTCTTAGGAGTGGAACATGTCTTCGATATCATGGGCCTCACCGAGCTCTATGGCCCTGGAACTGGCATTGACTGTATCTATCATGAAGGTATCCACTACTGGGCCGATTATTATATTCTCGAGCTTCTCAATCCCGAAACCCTTGAACCGGTTCAACCGGGAGAAACCGGCGAGATGGTGGTGACCACCCTTCGGAAAGAGGCAGCCCCTCTTGTTCGTTACCGCACCAGAGACCTCACCAGACTCATCCCCAAAAGATGCTCCTGCGGATCCATCCTTCCCATGCATGACCGCATCCTGGGAAGATCGGACGATATGTTCATCATCAGGGCGGTCAACATCTATCCCGGCCAGATCGACCATATCCTTTCTTATTCTTATATAAAAGGTATCGGCAGCGAATACCAGATTCACCTCGAACGCAAAGAGGACGGCAAGGACTATATGATCGTTAAGGTGGAAAGAAGGGAGGGAGGTGATCCGACCGGGGACACTGCGATTGCTAATACGATCGAAGAAGAGATTAAGAAGCAAATTCTGGTCAGCGGGACCGTCGAGGTCTATGACTACGGAACCCTGCCGAGGTCTGAGCGGAAAAGCAAAAGGGTCTTCGATTATCGGGAAGGGTAGTGTAGAGTTATGAGTTATGAGTTATGAGTTATGAGTTATGAGTTTTGAATTATGGAAAACGAACCACGATTCACGAATCACCATTCACAAATGATTGAAAGGAGGTGGTGGAACTTAATAAAAACTTGACAAATTTGCTTTTCTGTATACAGTATACGCCAAATTCCCGGTATCTAAAACTAAATAAGGAGGGTTAGAAATGAAACGAAAGACATTATTAGGCTGGATCGTTTTCATGTCATTAGGACTCATGGGGGCGCTGCTGCTGGAAAGCAGTCTCTTTATGTCGCCTGCCCACGCACAGATTAAACTGAGTTACGCGAACTTTCCACCGGCCCCGACCTTTCCGTGCGTTCAGATGGAAAGGTGGAAAACAGAGGTCGAAAAAAGGACTGCCGGAAAGGTGAAGATAGATACCTATCCGGGAGGCACCCTGCTCCATGCCAAAAACATGTTCGATGGGGTTGCCGCTGGAACGGCAGATATTGGCAGCACCTGTACCTCTTACTTTCCGGGAATGTTCCCTGTTGTGGAATTCGTCGATCTACCTCTCGGATGGCCAAGCTCCACCGTGGCAAGCGCCGCGCTCTCGGAACTCGTGGAGAAATATAAGCCCAAAGAACTCGAAAAATTCAAGGTCCTCACCATGTTCACCTGCCCACCGGCAAACATCATGTCCATGAAGCCCATCCTCGGTCTGGAGGATTTAAAGGGCTATGAACTGAGGGCCTCCGGAACCGGTGCAAAGATCCTTGAACTCCTCGGTGCCGCAGCCGTAGGTATGCCCATGTCAGATGTCCCAGAGTCGTTACAGAAAGGTGTGATCAAAGGCTTGGTCTCTTCCCTCGAAGTGATGAAGGACTTCAAATTTGCAGAATTCACCCGCCATGTGACTGAAAATCTCAACCTTTTCGTCGTTTCATTCGCAGTGGTGATGAATCAAAAGAAATGGGACTCCCTGCCTGCGGATGTGAAGAAGGTCATGGATGACCTTCGAAAAGATCAGGCGATCTGGACAGGACAATATGTGGACAATCACGTGAAAGAAGCGATGAAGTGGTCTGAAAAAACTCACAACGTCCAGGTGTACAGGCTCTCATCAAAGGAAATCTCGAGATGGGATGCCGCGCTCAAACCCATGATCGATAAACACCAGAAGGATGTTGAGGCAAAAGGATTACCCGCCAAGGCCATCCTCGATGATGTCATGAAATTCAAGGTGAAATACAGCAAGGAATTCCCTGAATAATCTCGCTTTATTGCCGATCTAAAAAGGAGGGGAGGCCCCTGCCCCCCTCCTTTTCCCAAAAACCGGCCTCATTTCGGGCAGATGAGGTAAGCTATGTTATTCGGACTGGATAAAATCAGTGGTGTCTTGAACAAATGGTTCACCTGGATGGGTGGGATTGCACTTCTGACATTGACGGGCATTGCCTGTGCCAATATGTTGTTAAGGTCAATGGGATCTCCTCTCACAGGGGCTTATGAACTGGTGGGTTTCTTCGGAGCCCTCGTCGTCGCTTTGACTCTTGGTTATGGTCAGATTACCCGAAGTCATATTTCGGTGGATATCTTAGCCAATCGATATTCAAAACGAATCAAAAGGATGATACATGCCATCAATTCCTTTGTCTGCATGATTTTCTTCGTTCTGGTGGCATGGCAGAGCGCAGTCTACGCCACCACTATCTGGAAAAGAGGTGAGACATCGGAGACCTTAAGGATCATCTATTACCCCTTTGTTTATGTCGTCGCCATCTGTTGTCTTCTTCTCGCCTTTGTCCTGATGATCGATTTTTTGAAATCTTTTCTTTCTGAAAAAGGAGAAAAATAGATGACCGGACTCATCGGGATTCTTATCCTTCTGGTCGTGATGATCGTCTTGCAGATGCCTGTCGGCTTTTCAATGGCATTGGTTGGTTTTTTGGGAATCTGGCATGTGACGAGTTTGAGTTCCGCCCTTTCCACAATCGGCACGGAGACCTGGTCCATTTTTTCCTCTTATAGCCTTACAGTGATCCCTCTCTTCATCCTGATGGGGACGATCTGTTTTCATTCTGGAGTCAATAAGAACCTCTACGAAACGGCCTATAAATGGTTTGGCCGGACCCGGGGTGGAATCGCCATGGCCACGATCATGGCCTGCGCGGGGTTTGCCGCAATCTGTGGCTCCAATAACGCTACGGCAGCCACCATGACGACCGTAGCCCTGCCAGAGATGAAGAAGTACAATTATAATAAAGCGCTTTCGGCTGGCTCGATTGCATGTGGTTCAACCCTGGGGGTAGTCATCCCACCGAGCGTTGTGCTGATCGTTTATGGCATACAGACCGGACAGTCCATCGGCAAGCTTTTCTGGGGCTCGACCCTGCCAGGAATTCTGATGGCCGCCCTATTCACAATCACGATCTATCTTCTTTGTGTGAGGCATCCGGAGTGGGGTCCCGGAGGGCCGAGGGTGAGTCTGATCGATAAGATTAAGGCAACTCCCGGTATGACGGAGATGATTATCCTTTTTGGACTCGTCATGGGAGGACTTTATACCGGAGCCTATACTCCCACAGAGGCCGGGGCAGCCGGCGCCTTCTTCGCCTTGGTGGTCGCAGGAGGTGTGAGAAAAAAACTTTCTTTCAAGGGGTTTGTTTCAGCGATTATTGATGCCTTGAGGGTGACCTGCATGGTGATTGTGATCGTCTGGGGGGCTGTGATCTTCGGCCGGTTTTTAACAATCAGCCGTCTCCCCTTTCTGGCGGTCGATTTTGTTTCGACCCTTCAGGTGCCTCCGTATATGATCATGGTCTGCATACTGATTATTTATGCGATCGCAGGAATGGTGATGGATGCTCTTGGTTTCCTGTTAATTTCGATTCCCATCTTTTTTCCCATGGCGATGAAATTAGGCTATGATCCGATCTGGTTTGGATGCATTCTCACAGTGGTTACCACCATGGGCGCCGTCACCCCACCTGTAGGCATCTGCGCCTATGTCGTCGCTGGCATGGCTGAGGATATTCCACTCTCAACTGTTTTTAAGGGCGTTCTCTGGTTCATTCCGGCCTATGCGGTTACGATGGCGATGATACTCCTCTTCCCAAAGATCGTCCTCTTTTTGCCCGGTTTAGTCAGATAATTTTAAAAATGGAGGTCTCCATGAAAAGGTTTGACTACCTTAAACCCAAGACCCTTGATGAGGCTCTTTCCCTCTTAAATCGATACGGAAATAAGGCCCGGCTCATCGCAGGAGGCACGGATGTCATCGTCATGATCAAGCAGAAGAAGCTGTTTCCGGATATCCTCATCTCCCTTCAAGGGGTCCCGGGATTGGGTCAAATTGATTATAACGGAATGCTCAGGATTGGCCCGATGGTGACTCATCGTGCCATTGAAAAGTCAGAAAGAATCAGGAAAGAATTTTCTGCTCTGACCGATGCCGTCGATGTCCTCGGCTCCGTTCAGATCCGGAATGTGGCAACGGTTGGCGGCAATATCTGTACAGCCGCCCCCTCTGCCGATACAGCCGCCCCCCTTCTTGTCCTAAGTGCGCAGGTTAAGCTGAAGAGTTCGAAGTCTGAAAGAACGATTCCGATGGAGCAGTTCTTTGCCGGACCTGGAGAGACTCTCTTACAGCAGGACGAAATCCTCACAGAGATTGTCATTCCAAAACCCCTTCCCAACACAGGCTCTGCTTATTGGAAACACCAGAGAAGACAGGCCCTCGACCTTCCTATCCTTGGGGTTGCTGTCCTCCTCTCTCTTGATAAATCAACTGTCACCTGCCCGGACCTCCTCTGCAACACTTCCCCTATCTCCACAGTCCTCCATTCCCTCGAGGAAGATGAGCTGATCTGTAAGGAAATCCGGATTGCTCTGGGAGTGGCTGCTCCCACTCCCATCAGGGCAAAAAAGGCCGAGGATTTCCTCCGTGGTAAGAAGCTAAGTGATGAGCTCCTTGAAAAAGTGGCTCTCACGGCCTCTGAGGAAGCCCAGCCCAGAGACTCTATACGCGGAGAAGCCTGGTACCGCAGGGACATGATTAAGGTCCTGGTGAAACGCATGGCCATGAGATGTATCGAGAGGATATTAAGACCGGAAGAAACGATTTTCCCGGTGAGACTGTGGTAGGTAATAAATCACCAAGAACCAATAACCAAACATCAAATAAGCTCCAATAACCAAGCTCCAATGGATCGCATTTTTTGGTTATTTGGGTATTGGTAATTGGGTATTATTTGGAGTTTGGGATTTGGTGATTGGAATTTAAATCAGGCTGAAGGAGATTCCCAGATGAAGAGAGCCATCCATTTTATTTTGAACGGAGAGCCCATTCAGGTCGAGATCGAACCCCACCTCACCCTCCTGCAGCTTCTAAGAGACAAATTAGAACTCACCGGAACAAAGGAAGGATGTGGCATGGGTGAATGCGGCGCCTGCACTGTCCTGGTAGATAGAAAGACCGTTAACTCCTGTATCCTGCCCGCGCTGGAGGCGGATGGAAAGGTTGTCACAACGATTGAAGGCCTGACCGATGTCCAGGGTAACCTTCACTCCATCCAGAAGGCTTTTATTGAATATGGAGCCATCCAGTGTGGTTTCTGTACGCCCGGGATGGTTCTCTCTGCCAAGGCCCTTCTCGATGAAAACCCAAAACCCACGGAAGAGGAGATTCGAACAGGGATCGCAGGAAATCTCTGTCGCTGCACCGGTTATCTTCAGATCATCCAGGCGATTAAAGCAGTAAGCGGACAATTATAAATTCGAAGCACGAAACAGTGATGGATAGACCAATGGGTAGCGGCAGGTCTCCTGACCTGCCATCGAAAAAACGAAAATATAACGAAGGCTACCATTTTATTACGATGGTCACAAATAAGCGTGTTGAGGTATTTAAGTACAAAGCCATTGCTAAAGCGGCTGTAAGCACTTTGTTGTTCTATGAAGAACGAGGGGATTTTAAACTAAAAGGATTTATTGTCATGCCCGATCATATTCACATGATTTGTGAATCACTGGGTAACAGCAGGTCTCCTGACCTTCCAAACAATAATCAACCCCGGGGTAGTGGAAGGTCTCCTGACTTTCCGAACAATAATCAACCCCCGGGTAGTGGA
>JASEIE010000192.1 GCA_030024065.1 Thermodesulfobacteriota bacterium | reverse complement strand
TTTATTAACCAGGCCTCAGCAAATGGCCAAACCCAACTGAATTTTGTGGTAATAGTCTTAAAACATTGCTATAAGTTAGCTGGATTTTAGAAACATAGCCCTGACCCTATGGAATCCACGGATTACGGGGATTGACGCAGATTAATTTTGAGTTGAAAACGGATATGTGAATGTATTGGTGCTAACGCTTTCTATGCTGAAAAATGGATGAACAGCTTATCATAGATCTCCTGAAAAAAGGCGAATCAGAAACGGTTGAATTCAAGTCTTCTTTTGACCAGGCAACTATTGAAATCATATGGCCTCCCTGATCCGTTGTTTGAGGAGATCCAGAATGGGTTTAGAGTAACAGTGTTTAAAACCACCCAGAAAACCACCCAGAAAACCACGACAAGGGGTCAAATTCTCGAAGTGTTACGATCAGAACCTAAAATTACTCGTGACGAGCTTGCCCGGATGCTGGGGAAAAGCCAGAATACCATCAAGGAGCATTTGGGTAGGCTTAAGTCAGAAGGGCGGTTGGAACGGATCGGAAGTGACCGCAACGGTTACTGGAAAGTGAAGTAAATCTACGGATTACACAGATTAACGCAGATTCAAATCCGTAAACGAAGAATATTTGCTGACCTATGACGATTGGGGAGTACCCTAAGATTGAAGACGGCATAGATGACATGAGGAGAAACCGGGCATCACAGACTGGGCGTAAGGCAACAATCATGAGCACCAAAGCAAGAATAAAAGATGCCGTTGGGCCAGGCCCTGAAATAATTTAAAGGGGCTATGCACTTTACTCAACTGATAAACCGCCAACGTATTGAATTAATAAGATTTTGAGCTGTAAGTTTATCAGACTGGAATAGCTGAGAAAAGCTAAATATTTCATGGTGATAGCCAATTTTGGTTGAGCAAACTGCATACCCACTTAATTTAATTTGCAACCAACCTAATAGCCACCTATAATAAGAATTGATGAAAAAATTTACTTTTGATGTAGAGAAGACCGTTTCTTATTGGGCTGAAAGTGCTCAATATGATTTAGGAGTTGCCAGCGCAATGCTCAAGGCCAGGAAATACCCATATGCGCTCTTTATGGGGCATCTCGCCTTGGAAAAGCTGCTCAAAGCTCTTGTCGTTAAGAAAACGAGGGCCCATGCGCCCTTCAGTCATTCTCTCCCTTATCTATTAGAGAGATCGGGTATAAAGATGCCCGAGCCGATGCAGGTTAGGCTAAGTGAGTTTATGGAATTTCATTTGGAAGCACGTTATCCCGACGCGAGCAGGGCATTTTATAGGAAATGCACCAAGGGATATACTGATGCAAGGTTTAAGGAAATCAAAGAGGTATTTAAATGGATAAAAACCAAGCTTTAAAGATCATTAAGAAGTTTGTGAAGAGATTACAACAAGAAGGTATATCCGTGGATCGTGTTATCCTTTATGGTTCATATGCAGCGGGGAAGGGGCGGCGCGACAGCGATATTGACGTGGCTATAGTCTCAAAAGATTTTGGGAAAGACAGGGTAGAGGAAGGAATCGCACTTTACAGGATTGCTGGAAAGGTGGATGCTCGGCTTGAGCCTGTACCAATTTCCGTCGAAGCCTATGAAAATGACACATGGCTTCCTTTGATCTATGAAATTAAGGTTAAAGGGCTGGAACTGCAAGTGGCGCAGTGACGTTGCGGTTTTTTAGGGAGGCCAAGAGCGTCTTACCGCTTATTGCTCGCATTCCTTAAACTCGTTTCGGATTCGCTAAGGAAGAATCCGTCCTTAATGAAGCCTGTCGTCGCTTCGAAAAACTCAAGATCAAATCCGTCACTCCAAGATAGTAGATAATGGATAGAATATTGAGCAGGCATGGAGACGCCCGCGATGGTTGCGCGGAATTGAAGATCTGTAGCTTGGTCATGAGTTGGGATTGACCTGCTCTTCTAATCCGATATCTTTTATGATTTTCATTCTTAGATTCTCTAACTGAATTTTTCAGTCAGAGTTTGTGAGGCGATATTGCTTTGTGGGACCACGGCCTTTGCTTATGCAATATTTAGATCGATATACGCCTGAACAGGCTCGGAGACATGAGGTGAAACCGGGCATAACCGGTAACCGGCTGGGCGCAGGTTAATGGGCGTAATGCCCTCACCTGGGAAGAGAAATTTAAACTGGATGTATGGTATGTGGACAACTGGTCTTTTTGGCTGGATTTGAAAATTATTACCATCACGTTTTGGAAAAGTTTGAAACGAGAGGGAATTAATCAACCTGGTCAAGCCACAGCGGAAGAATTCTTGGGGAGTGAACAGAGGCCGGAGATCTGAAGTCCGAGGTCGGGAAACGGATATATCAGCAAAGAAGAACACAGTGCTTTTGTGAAAGAGTGCCAGGAGATTGGTTCAATGCTCGGATCGATGATGAATAAGGCCCATACTTTCAGCATGAAACAATCCTAAAGACTGATCTCAGATTTCTGACATCTGAATTCTGTGCAAATCTTGAGGAGTTTAAGGGAACCGAAGTCGCTTAGAGTTGTAAAACGGGGCAATAAGGTGTATAAAATAGAACGATCAAAGGCACAGAATCCCGGAAAATGGCAATGAGCATAGGAGGGGGCGATGACTTCTAAAGTTTCCATAGAGATCCCTCGTGAGATCATTCATGCTACCCGAATGACCCCGGAAGAACTGAAAAGGGAATTGGCAATATACCTTTTTCAACTTGGGAAGTTGTCCTTTGGAAAAGCACGAGAAATGGCTGATATGAACGCCTGGACCTTCCAACAATTTTTGGGTAGCAGGGGAATCCATGCCCACTATGATATAGAAGAGTACAAAGAAGACCTCTCATCTTTAAGGGAAATCGGGCGATTATGAGCATTGTAAGTAATGCTTCTCCGTTGATCAATCTGGTTCGGATAGGTCAGCTTAATCTCCTGCGTCAGCTTTATAATGAAATTGTGGCTCTTCTCCCAAAAGTGTACCGAAGAACTGAAGGTTATTTAATCATCGCAAATTAAGGTGCCAGCGGAAGTTATCCATAGGGCGTAGGGAGTGAAAGGGAAAAAGGGGACAGGCTTCATTCATCAAGAACATTTAAGGCAGGAGTGAGGGATAATGAATATTCTCGGGCTTAATGCCTATCACGGTGACTCATCCGCCTGCATTGTGGTAGATGGACGATTAGTTGCGGCCGTGGAAGAAGAGCGTTTCAAACGAGTAAAACACTGGGCCGGTTTTCCAACGGGAGCGAAAAAATAATGCCTAAGCGAGGCTATGGTTGAGGGCGAGGATGTAGATTATATTGCAGCTTAAGGAAGCGAATATCCTGAGGTACACGAGATTTGAGCGTTACCGAATATGTAATCCCTTTAGGGGAGAATGCTCGCAAAAGGCATTATCATGAAAGGGATAAAGGTCGGATTGATAGTTTTGCTGTTCAATTGGAAGTTTTCGTTGATGAGCAGTGGAAAGTAGTAATTCGTTATGATTCTGCTCACGGCTTTGCTCATATAGATAGATACTATCTTGACGGTAGAGAGGTTAAAAAGGAACTCCATTTGAAACTCAATGAAGCCTTGACTTTGGCAGATGAAGATATTAAAGAAAATTGGAAAACTTATCAAACGGCTTTTCTGGAGGGTAAATAGATGATAGAGATCTTAGAGAAAAAACATGCCATATTTATTACGGAGTTTGACCGTTACGTTGTGGAGCGCCCTGAATTTGCTGCGAAAATACCACAAAATGCCCAGATTGTTTTACAAGTTGAGGGAGACGAGGAATATAATGAGTGGAGTAGACAGCTAGCTGAGAAACAAAGAGAACCGGGTCAGCCGGTTGTGTATGTTAAGATCAAGGGCCTTAAACCGGCCAAATCAAGACTCCTTAAACCTGAAGTTGCTGTAGCTTAGAAGAAGTAACGCGATAGATTTTTTAATAAGCTGTCCTTTGGCAAAGCACGGGGACAGGTAGAAACCGGGTTTAAGAGAGGCTAATCGCCAGGTGAGAAGGGGAAGATATGATGGTTAAGGAAAAAGAGGTCGTTGCAGAAAAGGATCTGGTCATCGGGCGGGAAATCTTAGACGAGGCGAACCTTGGGAAACGCCTGTGGCTTATCATCCAGGAAGGGGAGATTCACATTCTTCCTAAACCCCTCCTCGATGCTCAAAAGACCCTGGAAGAGCTGGCCGGATGTCTGGGCCAGGAACCGGCCACAGCGTATGACTTCCATACGATGCGCTGCACGTGGCGATTGTCCAACGCCTGGGTTTGAATGGCCTTGCGTCCGACGACATCGACTTTGACCGAGTCAAAGGGGTTGAACGCCATTGGGTGATCAATCCGCCCACAGGTTAACCCACCGACAAACCTGCTTCTTCACATTGGCCCTTGAACCAAAGAGTTCTCTTTTTCAGGCAATATCTGGCCCGATATACTTCTGAGCAGGCTCGGAGGCATGAGGTGAAGCCGGGCATAACCGGTTGGGCGCAGGTGAATGGCCGAAATGCTTTAACCTGGGAAGAAAAATTCAAATTGGATGTGCGGTACGTGGATAACTGGTTGCTCTACCTGGGCTCGAAAAGTATTAGCCTCACGTTTTGGAAAAGCAGTGGGCGGGATAGATTGGAAGCCAATGGGATGCTGGCGGCGTTTTATTGATTGGCCCAGGAGAATCGGATTTAAGTTGAGTGAAGTCTGCAAAGAGGCAATGACTACGATTTATTTTCCCAATTGACATCCGATGTTACCTTGTATATACTTATAGTATATACAAGAGGAGGTACGGCATTCATGAAAGCAGCGAGGGTATTTCAATCGGGAAATTCACAGGCGGTCAGACTGCCTAAAGAATTTCAGCTTGACGCCAAAGAGGTGAAGATATTTCGGCAAGAGGGAGATCTAATTTTGAGACCCATAAAAAAAACCTGGAGGGAGTATTTTCGCCACAGCAGGAAATTCACAGATGATTATCCAGAGCGGATTGAGGATTTGCCGGCGCAAGAGAGAGGTCGTTTGTGATTCGATACATGCTGGATACCAATACCTGTATTGCGATCATCAAGCACCAGCCGGAAACGATTCAGGCCAGATTGACCGATCTTTCCGTGGATGAAGTCGCCATATCCAGTATTGTAGCCGCAGAGCTCTGCTATGGTGTAGCCTTATCACAGAAGAAGAAACAGAACGAGATGGCCCTCAAAGATTTCCTGGATTATGTAGCGGTGCTGGATTGGCCCGTTGATGCATGCCGGATTTACGGGCGGCTTCGTGCGGATCTCAAGAAAAAAGGGGCGCCCATAGGCGCTATGGACCTTCTTATCGCTGCGCATGCCTTGCTCTTGGATGTCGTACTCGTAACAGGCAACAAGAGAGAGTTTCAGCGTTTACCTGGTTTAAAAATAGAGAATTGGTTACTCTGATTCATGTTTAAGCTGCTGGCAGCCCGCCCAAAACTCATGATCTTATCTATTTGTTGAAACTGGCTGATGTGCATATGCCGGATCATTTGTTGGAGTTCATTGGCAAAGTCAACAACGCAAGTATAGTGACACGGTATCCGGAGGATTTATCGAAAATACTTTCTTCCTATCCGGCGACTGTTGCCAGGGACTATTTCAATGAAGCCCGGGAGGTTCTGGAATGGTTAAGACAAGACAAGAGATTAAGCAGGTCATAGATAAATATAGGAGCGTTCTTTCAGCCCTCGGAATTACTGCGGAACGGGTAGTCCTTTTTGGTTCATATGCTACTGGAAAAGCCAAGGAGTTCAGCGATATTGATCTACTTATTATCTCTTCTGATTTCCAAGGCAAAAATATTAGAGAACGGCTTGAATTGTTGGGAGTAGGAGCAGTGCGTATCATGGAGCCAATCCAGGCATACGGTCTGACTCCCGAAGAAGTGGCTTCGTGTATAAAGCATATCAGGCTATAAATGAAGTCATCCTTTGAGGAGATTGAAGGCCATGGCTAAGACGGTTATCGAGATTTCGGATGAGAGATTAGGAGAGCTGGAGCCCTATAAGGACAAATTAGGGGAATTGCTCCTTTTAGGCTTGTCCCAGATCAAGATTCACGAATCCCTCCTCCTCTATCAACGAGGCCTGGTTTCATTTGGACGGGCGGCTGAGCTGGCCGGGCTGCCGGAACAAGAAATGATTCGACAGGCACGGGCCTTTGGAGTTTTCCCCCACTGGTCCAAGAAGATGGCAGAGGAAGAGGCAGCGTGATCGTCATCATCAACTCCGGGCCGTTGATGGCTTTGGGAAAGCTGGGATTGCTGGATTTGCTTCCACGCCTATACGGGCCAGTAAGATTTCCGACAGCTGTTTTTAACGAAGTCGTGGTGAGGGGACGGGAACGAGGGTATTTAGATGCCTTTCTCGTTCAAATGGCAATTCAACAAGGAAAACTGACCGTTGTCGGAATGAAGGATGAGGACCTTCCCTCTGATATTGCCGTTCTCCCTTTAGATGCGGGAGAGAAGCAGGTTTTGTTCCTGGCGATTAGAGATGAAGCGGATTTAGTGTTGTTTGATGACGAGAAGGTGCGTGAAGAAGCAAAAGTGCGTGGTTTGAGGGAAGACATCTGGATTTCGAAAGAACTGTGCCGTCAAGTCTTATTGAAATTGAAAACTTCCAATCAAAAATAGTACTGCCCTCCAGAACAAAGTCGTTATTGCGAGCGCCTTGTTATAAAATTTCTGTAAATACAAAAAAGTTTAGTGTGCATTAAATGCAGGGAAATATTGTTGCCCCGGCCCTGGGCAATGGCCGGAATGCGTTGACCTGGGAAGAGAAGTTCAAACTGGATGTCTGGTGAGTGGATCATCAGAGCTTCCGACTGGATCTGAAGATCATTTTCATTACGATTTGGAAGATCCTCAAACGGGAAGGGATCAGTCAGCCAGTGCAAGCCACTATGGAAGAATTTATGGGAAATCCCCAAGGCCGAGTTTTTTTAAAAGGGTCTATAAAGTAGATTCCCTCGGGTGCTTAAGACATGAGGAAGCAAATTTAACAGTAGAATTCGGAGGAAATGTAGTAATGTGTTCGGGTGAGAATATTACTAAACCTGTTGTCATTGTTGGTGCTGGTGGATTCGGTAGAGAAGCACTTGAGATATTTAAAGACTGCAATAAAATGTCAAAGACTTGGAATGTCCTGGGCTTTATTGATGAAGACAAAAGGTTATATGGAAAGATGATAAACAACCTTCCTGTTCTCGGAGGTTTGGAATGGAGAAGAGAACATAACAATAGCGAGTTGGGTTGTATCTGTGCCATAGGCACTTGTGAAACTCGCAAGCAGGTAGTGGAAAAATTAGAGGAAAATAGGGGTAATCTTTTATAATGCCATACACCCCTCAGTGATTATTAAAGACTTTGTCGAATTGGGGAGGGATGTAATTATTCAAGCGGGATCCATACTAGCCGTGAACTCAAAGATTGGAGACCACGTCCATATAAATTTCTACTGCGCTATAGGCCATGATGCGATCATTGGAAATTATTGCACGATCAGCCCAATGGTAACGATCAATGGGTTTAATCGATTAGATGCAGGGGTTTATGTTGGCGCTGGAGCGGCCTTTATTCAGGAAGTCTCAATTGGGAGATGGACAACCATTGGAGCTGGGGCTGCTGTGATTGGGGATATTCCAGACAATGTCGTAGCAGTCGGTGTCCCCGCCAAGGTTATAAAGAAAATCACCCCCTCATCACTTCCTGACTGAATTATTCAGTCAAGATTATTGTCAAATAAATCGGCTGCATGTTCAAAGAATTTGTCGTTCTGATTCATGAAGGAAGTCGCGAAAGCGTCAAAACTATTTTTTGCAGTGAAGAAGTGAATTTCACATTAAAGACCAGACCCACTGACTGAATTTTTCAGTCACCCTGTGCTCTCGCAATATTTACCTCTCCATGAAGAATAAAGACAAAGCAGAAAAAGTATTGACTAAACTTTTTGGTTCCACCTCGCGGGCAAGAATCC
>JASEIE010000191.1 GCA_030024065.1 Thermodesulfobacteriota bacterium | reverse complement strand
GGCGGGACAGGAATGTCCCGCCTATGTTGGAGGCGGGGTTAGAAAACCCCGCCTATCGACTCCTACTATCAATGAAATGGAATGACCCCCATAACTGAGGGGTTACTCAATTGAGATTTTTTCTATTGACATCAGGTAGTTCAATTTTATAGGATGATGGACATTTAATTCCCCCCTCTTGAAAAGGATAAAAGCATTTCCGTTAAATTAAAAGTCAACGACATCTGGTTGAATTTTGGAGGCGTCTCTGCTCTCTCTGGGGTTAGCTTCGATGTGAGAGAGGGGGAGATGCTTGCCGTTATTGGACCCAATGGCGCAGGGAAAACCAGTATCCTCAATTGCATCAATGGATTTTATCGGCCTCAAGAAGGAGCATTGATCTTCGAAGGGCAGAACATATATCATTTTCCTCCCCACAGAATTGCGCGCCTTGGCATTGGCCGAACCTTCCAGAACATTGAGCTCTTCACAGGACTCTCGGTATTGGATAATCTAATGGCATCCAGACACATCCACTTAAAAAGAGGGGCCCTGACGGGAGCTTTATATTTTGGTCCGGCCCGTCGTGAAGAGATCCGACACCGAGAAGTCGTTGAGGACATCATCGACCTCCTTGAAATGGAGCCATACCGAAAGAAAGTGGTGGGTCTCCTTCCCTACGGTGTGCGAAAGCGGGTGGAACTCGGAAGGGCTCTTGCCCTCGAACCCAAACTTCTTCTGCTCGATGAACCCATGGCTGGGATGAACCTCGAGGAGAAAGAGGATGTGGCCCGGTTCATCATTGACATCCATGAACTCAAAAATATCCCCATTGTTTTAGTGGAACATGATATGGAAGTGGTGATGGATATTGCGGAAAGGCTGGTCGTCCTCGACTTCGGAAAGAAGATCGCCGAAGGCAGTCCGGAGAAGATCAGGCAAAACCCATTGGTGATCCGGGCCTATTTAGGAGAAGAAACGCCTGATAGTGAGAACCATGGCTGAGAATACCCTGCCGAAGCTTCTTAAAAAGAATGCTCAAAAATATGGCAATCGAAAGATTGCCATGAGGGTGAAGGATCGTGGTATCTGGCAGTCCTTCACCTGGAAGGATTATTACGAGAACGTCAAATATTTCTCACTCGGCCTCATCTCCCTCGGGATGAAAAGAGGTGATAAGATTTCCATCCTTGGAGAGAATAAGCCTGAAATCTTTTGGGCTGAATTAGGAATTCAAGCCGTGGGGGGAACAATGGTGGGGATTTTTACAGATTGCACACCCCCTGAGGTCAAATTCTACGTTACGGATTCGGATTCAACGTTTGTTGTAGCCCACGACCAGGAACAGGTAGATAAACTCCTACAGATTAAGGATGACCTCCCTCTGGTAAAAAAAGTGATCTATTGGGACCCGAAAGGATTGTGGAACTATGATGATTCGATCCTGATCAGTTTTTCTGATATGATCCAATTGGGCAAGGATTATGAAGAAAACCATCCAGATTTGTTCGAGGAATATATCGAAAACGGAAAAGGAGAGGAAATCGCCCTGATCTGTTATACCTCTGGGACCACGGGCTTGCCCAAAGGAGCCATGATCAGTCATAGGGGACTGGTCGCCATTGCTCAAGCATGGCAGGATGTTGATCATTGGTCTGATCAGGATCGTTATGTCTCATTTATTCCCCCAGGCTGGATTGCTGAGCAGGCCGTCGGTGTCGCAGGCCAACTGGTCTCAGGCATGGAGGTCAACTTCCCTGAAGAACCTGAGACCGTCCAGGAAAATATCCGGGAGATTGGACCCTCCATCCTCTTCTTCGCTCCACGCCTATGGGAGAATATCAACAGGATGATCCAGGCCAAGATTACCGACACTTCGGCCCTGAGAAGATGGATTTACCGACTCTTTTTGCCCGTTGGATATAAAACAGCGGAACATCGTTCATCCCAAAAAGGACTGGGGCTGTTTTTGAAGATCCTATATCATATTGCCCATTGGACTCTTTTCCGTCCCCTTAAGGACCGTGTGGGGCTCTCTCAAATTCGATGTGCCTATACCGCAGGAAGTGCGGTCAGCCCTGACATCCTCAACTATTTTCAGGCGATCGGAGTCAACATCAAACAGCTCTACGGAGGATCGGAACAGGGATTGGTCACCATCCATCTCGATGGCCAAATCAAATACGAGACCTGCGGTCCCCCCATGCCAGGCGTGGAAGTCCGTCTCTCCCCTGAAGGAGAGATCATGGTGAAAGGCGAGAACATCTTCTCAGGATATTATAAAAATCTTGAAGCCACCCGGGAGAAGATTCGCGATGGCTGGTATTATACGGGCGATTTTGGTTACATCGATGATGATCGTCATCTCGTCGTCATCGATCGTATGGAGGACCTCAAAGAATTAAAGGGTGGGCGAAAATTTTCACCACAGTTTGCTGAAATCCGGTTGAGATTCTGCCCTTATATCAAGGATGCCTTGGTGGTCGGAGGCGAGGATAAAGATTTGGTTACGGCCATCATCAATATCGACCTGGAGAATGTGGGCCGGTGGGCTGAAGCCAAACGGGTTCCCTACACCACCTTCACAGACCTCTCACAGAAACCGGAAGTGATCGAATTGATCAAAAAAGATATCCGGCGGATTAATAGATTTCTTCCGGAATGGTCCAGGATCAAAAAATTCGTCAACCTCTATAAAGAATTCGATGCAGACGAGGCGGAACTGACGCGAACCAGAAAATTGAGGAGAACATTTGTTGAAAGCCGTTATAATGATCTGATCACAGCTCTTTATGGAAAGGATCGGGAGTATAATGTGGAAGCCTCTGTTACCTATCGGGATGGGAGAAAAGGAGTGATTAAAACATCAATCCACATCAATCCCGTGGAGGAGACTCAGTGAAGGAATTTCTTCAGCTTGCCATTCCGGGATTGATGATCGGTGGCCTCTATGCCCTGGTGGCCGCCGCGATCGTTCTGGTCTATAAATCGACCCGCGTGGTCAGTTTGGCTCATGGCCAGTTGTTGGCTTTTGGCGGCCTCTTCTTCTGGGTCGGCCTCATCGCCTTAAAGCTTCCTCTCCTTGTCAGCATACCGATGTCACTTGCCTGTTCAATCCTGATGGGCTGGCTCGTGGAGCGGATAACCCTTCGGCCTCTCATCGGCCAGCCATTGATTTCGGCCTTCCTGATGACGTTTGCCGTCTTCATGGCTCTGGACGGTGTCTTTCAACTCATCCTCAAGGGAGAATCAAAAACCTATGCCACCCTTTTATCGCTCGGTGAGTTCGAATTGGTGGGGGTGCCCATCCGGGTCGTGCAATTGATCAGTTTCTTTATGGTGCTATTCGTCTTCCTCCTCCTGGCCCTCTTCTTTCGATTCACCAAGACAGGATTGGGGATGCGGGCCACAGCCGAGGATCATCAACTCTCCCAGAGCACGGGGATCAATGTCAGAACAATCTTCTCCCTCATCTGGATCATTTCTGCCATTGTCGCTTCCATTGCGGGTATGGGGACAGCCTATGTGATGGATATTCATTTTCCACTCCCTTATATCGGCATCAAGGGATTAATCGTTGCCCTCTTCGGGGGTTTGGATTCTCTGCCGGGCGCCCTCCTGGCAGGACTCATCCTCGGTGTGCTCGAAAATTTGATCGCAGGTTATCTCGATCCCCTGGTGGGGGGTGGCTTGAAGGATGTTGCGGCCTATGCATTGCTTCTCATTATTTTGCTGGTGAAACCCTATGGCCTTTTCGGGTTGAAGAGAATAGAAAGAGTGTAATTCCGGAATCATGGAATACTGGAGTGATGGAATGATGATAGATAAGTTTAGTTCTGAGAAACCCATTATTCCAATATTCCATTCTTCCACTATTCCTAATTTATTTCTTTGGGGTTTAGGATGCGGCCTTGCGGAACTTTTGATGAACGTTATAGCCAGGATATGGCGATTTTCAGGATCAAGAGGCATTGGGCGGTTTTGATCGGGGCGTTCATTTTTCTCTACACCTTTCCTCTCTACGGATCCTACTATTTTATCAGCCTGCTCAACAGCCTCAGCATTACGATCATCATTGTCCTGGGTCTTCAACTCGTCAGCGGTTACTGTGGCCAGATCTCTTTCGGTCAGGCCGCCTTCATGGCTATTGGTGCCTATACCTCAGCCATCCTTACTGGGAAACTGGGACTCTCCTTCTTCCTGGCCCTTCCTATTTCAGGGATCGTGGCGGGTTTGATTGGATTGGGGGGTGGCGCTCCTTCCCTCAGGATTAAAGGTTTTTATCTGGCTATGGCTACAATCGCTATCCATTTTGTGGTGATGTGGTTGATTCCTCACCTCGATATCACAGGAAAGACTCAAGGCCTTCATCCCCCTGCACCCCAGATCGGGGGTTTTGCCTTCGACAGTGATGAAAGAATTTACTATATTATCATTACCGTGATGCTGGTGATGACCTATGGTGCCCGAAATATGGTGCGAACCCGTGTCGGCAGGGCTTTCGTGGCCATCCGTGATAATGATTTGGCGGCTGAGGTAATGGGAATCGAACTCTATCGCTATAAACTGCTTGCCTTCTTCATCTCCTGCTTTTATGCGGGCATTGCCGGCTCTTTATGGGCCCACTGGATCCAGATGGTCCACCCTGAACAATTCACCCTGCTCCATGCCCTCAATTACATCGGGATGCTCATCGTTGGGGGTGGAGGAAGCATTCCGGGAGTCTTTTTCGGTGTCATTTTCCTTCGCCTTCTTGAAGAGGGAGTAATGTTTGCCGCACCCCTTCTTGCCTCTGCCTTCCCCTGGATAGGGATTCATCCGGCGGCTTCCATGAGCGTTTCGGTATTCGGTTTGGTCCTCATCCTTTTTTTGATCTTTGAGCCGAGGGGACTGGCCCATCGGTGGGAAATCTTCAAAGCCTCTTATCGGCTCTACCCGTTTTCACATTAATCTCCCCTCTCCCCCCTTTGGAAAAGGGGGGTTGGGGGGATTGGAAGGAGGTGAATATACATTTAATCATTTAGTGTATAAATTGGAAGGATTCCAGGGGGCAAGGATTCAAGTGGTCAAATAGAAAGGCAAGAACTGGAACCCTATAACCCTCGAATCCTCGAACCCTTTTTAAAAGAAAGGAGGCTGTGATGAAAAAGATATTTTGGGGAGTTATTCTTTTTACTTTCCTTTTTGTGATCGGGGTGATCCCGGGCCATGCTCAAAAGGAAGTGACTTATCTGAGTCTGGCTGATTACACCGCAGCCATAGCAGGTCTGAATGTCCCCGCAGATATGGGTTGTGAGGACTATATTAAAGATTTAAATTCAAGAGGCGGTGTGGATGGAGTAAAGATAAAATTCATCGGGGTGGACACCCGATACGATGTCGCCAGAGGGGTTTCCGCCTATAAAAGGTACCGTACGGAGCCCAAGCTTTTGGTGGCCAATGCCATCGGCACTCCCATCGGCAAAGCGGTCGCTCCGTTGGCGACCAAAGATAAGTTAGTCACACTCGTCCCCGGAGATGGGGAATTCCAGGCGAATCTTGGCAGGATCTTTGTGTGGGGTCCCACCTACCAGGACTCCTTTGCGGCCGTGGTTGACTGGATCCTTGCAGACTGGAAGAAAAAGGGAAAAGCAGGGGCGCCGAAAGTGGGTTACATCTCCTGGGATAATGCTTATGGCAAGGAATTTCTCCGTGGCGGAAAAGAGTATGCAGGGAAGATGGGTGTGAGTTTAGCTCCGCCCGAGTTTTTCCCGGCCGGCTCACTGGATCATACCGTTTATCTCGCCCGATTGGCAAAGGCAGAGGTCAATTATATCTTCGTGGGAGGAGTCGATCCAACACCGACCAATGTCATTCGTGATGCCCAAAAATTGGGCTTGACCAAAACCATCCAGTTCATCTGTGACTATTGGGGACCCACCTCTCTCGGTGTCCGGCTCCATCCGGAAGCCCTGGAAGGGGTAGTGATCGTCTCCTACTATCTCCGTGGAGAGGATGCCAGAAAACATTCCCTGGCAAACCTTTGGACAAAGTATGGCCGAGGAAAACTGGAGGATATGAACGAAGTCTATACCATTGGGATGTCCTGGGCAATGACTTTTGAGGCGGCTTTGAAGATTGCCTTGAAACAGGTGGGTTATAAGAAGCTGGATGGTGAAGCTATCTTTCAGGCCTACCAAAAACTCACCGGTGTAGAGAGGGCCGGACTTCAAGGCCCCTGTGCCTATAGCCCGACTTCACGAAGAGGAAGTCTGGAGGTCAGATTTTATCAGGTTCGAGCAGGAAAAGTTGTCTCTATATCCGATTGGATAAAGGCTCCTGACGCTGTATCCCTTCACAAATTTTAAAGGGAAAGGGGGAAAAATCGATGAACTCGAGAAAGATAATAGCTCTATCCACTTTGTTAATGGTCATTGTATCCCTGGTGGCTTGCAAAACCTTATCTCCACCTCCGAAGCCGAATGTAACGGCAACAGTCACCCCTGAAAAAGTGGAGCTGAAATTCCCTGATATTATGCGGGTTCCCATTGTCTTCACGGGAACCGGATGGACTCCAAAGGAGATGGTGGTGATCGATATGGTTCTCCCTCCGGGGGTTGAGATGAAAGGGGTGAAACCTGGAGAGGATGTGGGAATCGCTTTTGGCCAGGCGGATGAGGCAGGTAATTTCAAAGCCGATGTTCCTCCCACGGCAAAATTAAATACCATCTTTCGAGTGGGATGGACACCGATTTTTGCACCGGACCCAAAGACGCTCAACCCCATTCCTCCTGGGGTCTATAAGATAAAGGTTTCCGGTGTTGACTCCGGAGGAATTGCAACAACGACATTGGAGTTTATAGCACCCATTAAGAAATAGGAAATTCTAAATTCGAAGCACGAAATTCGAAACAAGCACAAATGTTTTAAATCCGAATGTCCTAAACCAGAAGAGTTTAGAAATTTGATATTCGAATTTTGGAATTGTTTCGGATTTCGATATTCGAATTTCGGATTTAGAATTCATGCGACGTTGAATTAGGCAAAAACTGAGAACACTATGCTTCGTCTCAATAACATCGAAGTGATCTACAGTGATGTGATCCTGGTCCTGAAAGGGGTCTCCCTTGAAGTGCCTGATGGAAAGATCATCTCATTATTGGGCGCCAATGGGGCGGGGAAGACAACTACCCTGAAAGCCATTTCAGGAGTCCTCTATACGGAATTGGGAGAGGTCACAGACGGAAGCATTGAATTCGATGGAAAGAGGATCGATGGGAAAGCACCGGAAGAGATCGTTCAGATGGGAATTGTCCAGGTGATGGAAGGCCGCCGCCTGTTCGAACATCTCACCGTGGAGGAGAACCTTTGGGTGGGAGCCTATGCTCGAAAAGATAAAGAGGGAATTCTAAAAGACCTTGATTTGGTCTACCACTATTTCCCGAGGCTTAAAGATCTCCGAAGACAGGTGAGCGGCTATCTCTCCGGTGGAGAAAGGCAGATGCTGGTCATGGGACGCGCCCTGATGTCCCATCCAAAGGTGATGCTTCTCGATGAGCCCTCTCTCGGGCTCAGCCCACTTCTCGTCAGAGATATTTTCGAAGTCATCAAAAAAATCAATCGGGAGGAAAAAACATCGATTCTCCTGGTAGAACAGAATGCAAAGATCGCTCTCTCCACATCAGATTTTGGTTACATCATGGAGAACGGTCGTGTCGTTTTAGATGGGCCCTCTCCCAAGCTGAAGGAGAACGAGGATATTAAAGAATTTTACCTCGGCCTCAGCCAGGTGGGAAAACGAAAAAGTTTTCGAGAAGTGAAACACTACCGAAGAAGAAAGAGATGGCTATCCTGATGGCCATGAGGAGGTAAAAAATGAAGATTATTTTAAAAGGTTTGATATTGCTGGCAACTCTATTTTTCCTCATCCGGTTCTCAACAGCCTGTTCTCCTAAAATAGTGAGCATGGAGCCTCCGAAATCTTATAAGTCCTACCTCACAAGCGTCAATCCGGATTTCATGGTGGAACCGGATAAAACC
>JASEIE010000190.1 GCA_030024065.1 Thermodesulfobacteriota bacterium | reverse complement strand
TTTTTACATTTTTTTAAAAAATTTATCTCTTTTCATAGGGGGGCTGAACTGTTACGATATTTTCTATCGCCTGAAAGAGAAGAACCAGGCACATGATAAAACAGCACACCCCGATGCCGTAGGCAACAGGATATTCGGGCATCTGAAGGATAGGAGAAATCTGTCCGGACTTCCATAAGTTGGTTCCATAGGGAAAGGTTCTCCATCCGATGAGCCCAAATATTGCTATCCCGAGACATCGGGTGCTGAGGCTGAGCAGATTTTTCCACCTCTTAGAAACATTTGCCGTGATGAATTCCAGTAAGACGTGGCCCCTGTCCAGCGTCGTTTGGGGAAGAGAAAATCCGATGGCAGTGGCCCCGAGAAGGATAACCACTTCATAAGTCCAGTCGATGGGCATCCTGAACCTTCTCAGGATCACGTCCGTGACTGTAAGGAACACAATCGAGTAAAGGGCAATGCCCGCAATCCAGTACATCAGGCGACTCACTTTCTTTATAATTCCAAACATCCATTCCATGGACCGCTCCCTCTCTTAAATCCCTTCTCTCTCCTTAACCAAGGAGAGGGAAGGGATTCGCAGACCTTAAGTTATTTTGAATATTTTTCCACAAGAGAACTGGCCTCTTCAAAGACCTTTTTGCCCGGCAGACCTTTTGCTTCTATATCCGCAATCCATTTATCACCCAGGGCACTTGTCCTGGCCGACCATTTCTTCCTTTCCTCTGGAGAAAGGGAAATGATCTCTGACTTCGCTTTTTTCGCCGCATCCATTCCTAATAGATCATATTTATCATAGTTAGCGCCCGCTATCTCTGACATTCGAGCGCCGCAGAGTTCTTCAATAATCTTCTGGATGTCAGGTGGAATGGCGGCCCAAACCTTCGGATTCATCGCAAGGCCCATAGGCATGACATAAAGATTCGCGATGGTGTGGAACTTGGTCACCTCGTAAAGTTTAAGATCGAGAAGGGGAGAGAAGGGGGCCATCGCACCCTCTGCCATTCCTTTGTGGAGGGCATCATAGACATCAGGCATGGGTATAGTGAGGGGGGAACCCCCTAATTCTCTTAGAAGGGCTGTCTGGGTAGGTCCCGGACTTCTTATCCTTAACCCTTTAATGTCTTCTAAGGTTTTAATGGGTTTTTTGGACATATGGATATGACCAGGTCCGTGGGTGAAAAACGTGAGAATTTTAACACCGGGATATTCTGGCTTCAGATATTTATCATAAAGTTCCCAGAGGACCCGACTTCCGACCTTCCCTGAAGGGATTCCAATTGGAAGTTCCAACACAGTGGTCAATGGAAACCGGCCTGCCGTATACCCTTGGATGAAATAGGCGATATCCACCACTCCCTGGCTCACTAAATCGTAATGATCCCTGGCCTTGCCCAAGGCTTCACCAGGGAAAATGGTCACTTTGACCCTTCCCTTCGTCCGCTCCTCTAACTCTTTGGCAAATGGGGTGAACACATCGACGTGTAGATTATGCATGGGTGACATCCAGTGGGATAGTTTCAGCTCAATGGGTTTTGTCGCCTGAGCATAGGAAGATCTCCCCATTGCCAAGAAAATAACTAAAAATAAGACCATCGCCAATAAGACAGATCTCTTTCTCATTTTTCTCCCTCCTTTTGAGTGTGATTATTTAGAATCTCCTTGTGGAGAATGTTTTCCCTCCATCGCCTCCTTTCCGGCAAAAAGCCTCCCTGTTCTTAAGCAAAAATTTCTCCTGATTCACCGCCTGAAGAGGATTTTCTATAATCCAATGAGGTTCAATAAATTGGTTGCATAAATTGACTTTTTCTCAGCATCTGTAAAGGTTGTTGCCTCCAACGATTCTATGGCTTTTCTTACGTCACCGATCACCTGGGGATAATCTGACCCAAAAATCAATTTTTGGCTTCCCCAGGATTTATAAGCGCATTCTAATGCAGGTGGGTGAAATGAGACTGTGTCCAACCATATTCTTTTGAAATAATTCAAAGGAGATTCCTTTATCTCATTCTTACATTCTGGATATGCTTCGAAGCACTTTTCTATTCTCCCAAGCAAAAAAGGTACTGTCCCGCCGAGTTGCCCTACAACAATCTTCAAACTCGGAAGCTTCTCTAAGATACCTCTCATGACCAACCGAATTAAAGTTAAGCTGACTTCCATCATAAAACCAAACATGGGTATGAGACGGTAATACTCCATTCCTTTTTTGTTTACAGGAGGAGCAGAATGCAAAAAGACGATAGCTCTCAGTTTCTCCGCTTCTTGAAGGAACGGATAAAAAGCCTCATCATCAATAAAAGTACCATTGATGTTTGAACCTAATATAACTCCAATTAATCCGTTCTCCATAATCCTGTGGAGTTCTCTAATCGCAAAATCGATTGTTTGCAGAGGTACGGTCCCTATGCCAAGAAAATGTTCTGGATATTTCTTTGTTAGACCAATGATCTCATCATTTACTATGGAGGCTAATATTTGCGCTGATTCTGGATTGAATAGGTCCACTCCTGGGACAGACAGCGATAGAACTTGCTTATCAACACCGTGTTTTCCCATATCCTCTAATCTAAGGAATACATTATTCATCTCTTCAGTTAATGTACAAATTGCGTTTCCTCTGAAGGTGATAACTTGGCGGTTCAAACTGTCTCTTTGCATCTCGAGATTGTGGAGACGGCCATCTCTCTCTATTTCTTTCAGAAAGTTCTTTGGATAATAATGGGTATGAAAATCAATAATCATGATAAAGTCACCTCCTACGGAATTACTCCTCTATTTCTTACTTACCATGCACGGAATTGCCCTGCCTTGGTGAGCGCCGGTCACTGGATCATTAGGTGGTCCGTAGGCAATAATGGTATTGATATTGGATTGGAAACAACCGTGTTCCGGCCCTTCTATTTCTGGAAACCACCAATGAGAAACACATGAAATGACCTTGGGGTGAATCTCCGGTATAAATTTGGCCCGCCCTCTAACTCGCCACTTAAATCCAAGTGTTTCTATATATATCTCGTCTCCTTCTTCTATTTTTAGATTCCTTGCAGTTCGGGGATTGATTTCAATTAAGGGATCAGGGTACTCGCTTCTAATTGAAGGAAGTTGTCTAAATTCGCTGTGCATATAATGAACATCTCGATGTGAGATCATAAGGAATTGAAACCTTTTAGAAATAACCCCTTTGAAATGACCTTTAAACGGTTCCCGATAAGAGGGCAAAGGATCATATCCGAATTGCTCCAGTGACTTCGCGTACAATTCTATTTTACCAGAAGGTGTTCTGAACCCATTCTTCTTATATTTTTCGTACCTCAACGGAAATGAAAGCTGCTGTGCTCTTCTATTCTGAAGTTCCTTGAATTTGATCCCAACAGGTTCTAATGTCCAATCATTAAATTCCTCAAGACTTTTCCAGGGGATTTTAATTTTCATCCTTTTAGCCAGTTCAAAAACTATTTTCCTATCATCCCAGCATTCTCCCCTGGGTTCAACAATTTTCCGTGAGGCCAAAATGTAGTTATATACCATTGGCCCCATTCTTTGATAAGCGCGCATAGGAAGTTCCGTTTCCAAAAAGTGTGCAGCTGGAAGAACCAAATCTGCCAATTCGGCCGTAGGAGTCATGAATAACTCTGCCACGACAAGGAAATCTAATTTTTGTAGAGCCTCCCATACCCTTTTGCTGTTACCCTCGCTCAGGACAATATTACATCCTGGAATGTAAAATGCTTTGATATCACTATTTAGAAATGCCTCAATACAATCCGGGCTATGAGACCGACGGAGTGATGGAAAGAAGTCCATTTTCTCCTTTGGAGAACAGATAAAGGGGTATCTCTCTACTCCATATCTCTTTTCTTCCACACCTGGAGGGAAAACAGGTAATTGAGAAATCGTCCTTTGATGCCTGTAGCCTCCCAAGGAATCAGCCAGAAGATTTCCCCCTGGCGTATCAATACTTCCTCCGAGCGCAGCAAAAATAGCTATCGCTCGAGCGGTCTGCGTAGCATTAATGTGCTGAGAGCTCGCCCCAAGCCTTGTATGAAGGCACGATGGTTTTTTCTGGCTAAATAAACGGGATGCTTCAACGATTTTATCTCTTGGAACCCAAGTAATTTTTTCCGCTTTTCCTGGGCTGAACTTTCGTACGTGTTGACTTAATTCCTCAAAACCAACACACCATTGTTGGACAAATTCATCATCATATAGTTTTTCTTCGATAATCACATTGATCATTGCTAATGCCAAGAAAGCGTCAGTTCCAGGTTTAACCTTAAGCCATAGGTCAGCTGGTTTAACATCTGAGTCCAACCTTTCTGGTGGTCTTGGATCGATGACAATAATTTTGGCACCATTTTTTGCAGCTAGACATATATCTCTCTCAAGCGGGGGACGAGTGTGCCTCGGATTTGCCCCCCAAACCAAGATGCACTTAGATCTCAAAAAGTCTGGACCAGGATCCTGTAATATGCTCTCTCCATAAGTAGTCATTTCTCCGATAACCGTAGGGATATTACACTGTCGATTTATGTCAAGCACATTCGGGGTACCTACCACATGACTGAACAGGAAGGTGGCATAATATGCCATCTCTTTGTGACCGCAACCTATTATTGTTGCAATCGCCTCAGGGCCATACGCATTCTTAATCTCAATAAATCGGTCTGCCATCATGTCAAGAGTTTTTTCCCATGAAATACGGCTCCATTTTCCCTCTCCTCTTTTTCCCATCCTTTTTAGAGGATATATAATTCGATCGGGATGGTATATAAGTTCATCGGATCGTACACCCTTTATACCGGCAATACCCATACCATTCTTGATCGATTCTATCTTCCCATTATTCACCTTCACAAATAATCGGCATTTCATGTGGCAATGTTGGCAAAAGGTAAGTAGTTTCTCTTTGCTCATGGATTTTGCCCTTTCAATTTTCCCATTCGGTTGGGTAGAACACCATTTCTAAGGCCTTTAAATCTTTTAAGGTTTCAAAATCTTCAGATCATAGACCGGTGAGGCTAAGCCTAACCGCTAGGCTTAGACAAATTACTTATGGGTTTCCTTAGCTGCCTGGAAAAGCATCCACAAATTCTCTGGAGGAGTATCCCTCGGGACTGTACAATCAGGGCCCAGAATAAATCTTCCACCGGCGGATGCAAGTTCAATACATTTAAGCGCCTCTCGTTTTACATCTTCAGGGGTTCCTTGTAGCAAGATTTCAACGGCGGGTACATTTCCCATAAGAACACATTTTGTCCCGTATCTTTTTTTCGACCCCGACAAATCGAATTTTTTCGATAGATAGTAGATGTCAGCCCCCAATTCGAAAACCTTATCAACCCGATCCGACCAATCTCCACAAATATGAGCCATCGTTCGGATCCCCAACTCATGCAGAGTACTGAAGAATTTCTTGTCCACCGGAAAGCTGAACGTTTCAAAATGCTTTCTCGAGATACATTCAGCGTTTACCACCGGATTGGTTGTCCAAATGATGTCAGCTCCAGCTTCTTTCATTTTCACTGCGTATTCCAAATGAAGCTTTAAACAGTATTCTAAGAGCTGATGCACCAACTCTGGAGCCTCTATAAGATCAGTATAAATGTCGTGTCCTCTCAACATCCATGCAGCTTCAAAGGGGAGCGAAATCCATCCGAATACCGGATATCGATTTTCCGATACCTCTTTTAGTTTTCTAATTATTTCAAGCAACCACGGAATTCTACCCTGATCTTCGATTTTTACCTGCTGCAGGGACCTTACATCTTCAATTGATTTCAGATACCTCCTCTCAACAAAGAGATCATCGTGAGTTACCTTAACCGTGCTTGGATCTAATACCTCATTGATAGGGAAAAGGCCACTGTATCCCCACAGGGCTTCATGATTTAGGTTCTCAACACAATTCCACTGAGATAAAACGTATAGGTCAGGATCGCCCTTTATGCAATCAGCAACGGTAATATTTGACTTTTTGATTCCGAACATTTTCGTTACAGCCAGAACCGGTAAGCGATCAACTTCATGTCCCCTTATTGTATATTCTATTCTCTCCAGAGGCGTTAAATGGTCATTCATATCCTTCCCCCTTCTCTTCTCTCCTACGACTTTCACAAACAGTACACACTCAGAGCGCTGGCCGTAGAAACCTCAATGGAATCTAATTGATCTTCAATATATTTAGTGCATTCTCATAAAGAATCTTTTTCTTATCTTCCTCGGTAATGTCAAGAGCGTTAATGCTTTGTACAGCCTCTTCGAGACTCCCTGCAGCAAAAGGATAGTCACTCCCCATGAGCATCTTATCTGTTCCAATCGTATCAATTGCACACTGTAATGCGGGCGCATAGAAAGAAACCGTATCAAAATGCATTTTTTGCAGATTAAAAACTACGGAGTCCCCCATTTTCTTCCCTAGTAGGTAAGCCCCTCTTTCAACTCGCCGAAACAGAAACGGAACAGAACCACCCAAATGTGTAAATATTAGCCTGAGCGAAGGAAACACAGCTAGGACCCCCCCATAAATCATTCTTACCACGCAAAGCGTTATCTCATCCATCAACCCCAATACGGAAAAAAGTCGATAATCCTCATAATCTTTGAATTTCTTGGGGACTCCCGGATGCACAAATATAGGAACTTGTAGCTCTTCAGCTTTCTTAAAAAAAGGCCAAAATCTTTTTGAATCCAGGTAAGTGCCGTTCACATGAGTAAAGAGAGAAACGCCTCTAATTCCCAATTCGTTGACTGATCTCTCCATTTCTCTAACAGCCGAATTTTGTTCCTTTAATCCGATGCAAGCCAACCCTATCAAGCGAGGATGTTGGGAGCACATACCAGCAACTTCTTCATTGATTTTTCTCGATAATACTGCTGACTCGGCTCCATTGAGAAAGTCGACACCAGGCATTGATACCGAAAGCACTTGTTTATCAATTCCTGCTTTATCAAGGTCTTCAATTCTTTTCCTGACATCAAACACCGAATCCTCTATAGGGCCAAAGCCATAATTGTTTTGGTAAATATACTTTCGATTATTGTTATCAGCCCTCAAATAAGGCTCTTTTGGACGCGCCGCTAATTTTTCTAAGTAAAACCTAGGATAAAAATGTCCGTGAAAGTCTATTATCATTTCTTACAATTGTTCTCGCAAGAAATTATGATTTAAGATGTATTTCTTTTCCCACCGTGCTACTAACTCTTAGTCAAGATATCTCGAGCAATACGAGAAGCTACAGATGCGTTGGGAGCGTAATAATCCGCACCGATTTTTTGAGCGAAAGTTTCAGTAAGCGTTGCTCCTCCGACCATAATTTTAACTTCTTTGCGAAGCCCCTCACGGATAATAACTTGAATTGTTTGCTCCATTTGATTCATTGTCGTAGTTAATAAAGCAGACATTCCGAGGAGTTGGGCTTTATGAGACTTTATCATTTCAACGAATTTTTCGGAGGGGACATCTACACCCAAATCGACGACGTTTATACCATTTCCCCTCATCATCATCGCGACAATATTCTTACCGATGTCGTGAAAATCACCTTTGACGGTGCCGATAACAATCGTTCCGACAAGTTCAATCTCACCCGTCGACAATAGGGGCTCAAAAATTTCCAACCCGGCAAGCATGGCCTTCGCGGACATCATCATTTCAGGAATAAATATTTCCTTTTTTTCAAACCGATTACCTACCTCGATCATGGCGGGAATCATATACTCGTTTAAGATCAGTTTGGGTTCACTTCCCAATTTCAATACCCCTTCTAACAATTGAGGTATATTTTTGTACTTGCCCTCAATAATTGATTCCTTAATTTGACTCAAGATATCCGCCACTTTGTTCATTAGTCTATCTCCTTTGACGTAACCCCTCGGTTATGGGGGTTACTTGACCCGAAAGGGTAGGAAGGTTCTCCCTCCAAAACCTTGTAAACCCCGCTAGAAGACCTTTGCCTTTCTAACGGGGTAAAGCTCTCATAGAGGTCATGCCAATCGGCCGTCCTGCCCTTTGCATGGTGATTTTTGGAAG
>JASEIE010000018.1 GCA_030024065.1 Thermodesulfobacteriota bacterium | reverse complement strand
CCCGGTAATAGAGGGTATCGTAACCAAGCATCCTCAACCCCTTGGCCAGCTTTCCTAACATGCGATCAGCGATGAACTTCATCGCTCCTCTCCCACCTTCCCAACCCCCCTTTGATAAGGGAGGAGAGCCTGCCTGTCGGTAGGCAGGGGGGGTTAAAGATACTTCCCTATAATCGGCTCCAGATCCTTCTTTGTCTTTTCAGGGATGAGCTTCTTGCCAGTAATCAGGGCGTGTTTCAGAGCCGTGGCGCAGACGCATTCCCTCTTTTGGGGCAGATGCTTCACAGCGGTCCGGATGGCACTTTTCGCTGTCTTGCTGCTCTGAGCGAGAATTCTAAGAACTTCTCCGATTGAAACATCCCCTGCCTCCTGATGCCAGCAGTCGTAATCGGTTGCAAAGGCGATGGTGGCATAGCAGATTTCAGCCTCACGGGCAAGCCTTGCCTCCGGGAGATTGGTCATTCCGATGATATCCACTCCCCATGTCCTGAAAAGTTTTGATTCAGCCCGTGTTGAAAATTGAGGTCCTTCGATACAGAGGTAGGTTCCTTCCCTGTGGACAGTGGCTCCGACCTGCTCCCCTGCATTGGCCAGGATCTGACTTAGGACGGGGCAGACCGGATCGGCGAAGCCGATATGGCAGACGATTCCATCGCTGAAGAAGGTATTTGGGCGTCCCACGGTTCGGTCGATGAATTGATTTGGGATGATCATATGACCCGGATGGATCGATTCCTTCATGGAACCCACTGCGCTGACACCGATGATCCATTCCACCCCTAACATCTTCATGGCATAGATATTTGCCCTGAAATTGAGAGAGGAAGGTTGGATACGGTGGCCCCTTCCATGTCGTGGTAGAAAGGCAATCTTCATCCCATTGAGGTGACCGATGACAAAAGAGTCCGAAGGGTCACCAAAAGGGGTGGCAACGGAAATCGTCTGGACATCTTCCAGACCTTCCATCTCATAAAGACCCGATCCCCCGATCACACCGACAACTTTTTCAGCCATTACCATCCTCCTTCCTTTTCCAAAAATGTTAATCGATTTCCTTAATCCTGTCAAACAAGAGGAATGCTGACACCAGATTCCTGGTTTGGCCCAGAACCAAAAAAGAAAAATTGACAGTTTCGGGAAAGTTGTGATAAATAAAACTATAAGGGGGCGATTAGCTCAGTTGGATAGAGCGTTGGTCTCCGGAACCAAAGGCCGTGGGTTCAACTCCCGCATCGCCCACCAACTATTCTTAATCCCTTATTTCAAAAGAAGGTATTTATGAGAAAGAGAATAAGCTGTTATTTGCCTCTTCTCCTGATCATTCTGTTGGGTTTGATTTTGATCTCTCTCTATACCTCTGAAGGAATATTTTCAGAAAGAATGGAAGGGAAGATCAACGGCATTGCATTTGCCCAAAATATGGAGGGGGAAGGCAAGAAGGGTGAGCAGGACACCCATTTTATCCAGTTGATGAGGCAATTGAGAACGAAGGTGGATGGTTGGTTGAAGGACCTCAATCAACGGATTGAGAGTGAGGATGTCACCCGTTTTGAGGTTCGGTTCCTGGAGATATTAAGAAGTATATTGGAATGGGTGAGAGAAAAGATTGATGCCCAGATTGGGACGAATGAAGAGAGAAAGCCAGAAGGTAAAATAACAGGAAAAGAGGTGTAGATTGAACTCTTTCCTAACCCCGGAAATGAGATGAAAGAAGAGAAGGTATTTTTCCCATCCAGAGGGATTCAACTAAAGGGCCTCTTGAATATTCATGAGGCCCTCTCTTTTAAAGGTGGCGTGATCCTCTGCCATCCTCATCCACAATATGGCGGGAATATGCATAACCCTGTCATCACCACGGCTCTTGAGGCAGCCCATCAAGAGGGATGGTCCACCCTTCGCTTTAACTTCCCGGGAGTAGGTGATAGTGGAGGGTCTTACGATGAAGGTACTGGAGAGAAGTTGGATGTCGAGGCTGCCATCGACTTTCTTTATTCGAAACAGAAAGATCCCCATCTTCCCATCATCCTTTTAGGGTATTCCTTCGGAGCCTGGACAGGCATTCCCGTGGCGATGAGGGACGGGAGAGTTAAAGGGATGGTGGCCATCTCTCCCCCGCTGGAAATTTACGATTTTGAATTTATGAAAGGATGTAACAAGAAAAAACTTATCATTGTCGGAGATCAGGATTCCTGGTGTCTTCCCCTCCAGTTAGAAAAGTGGTACCAGCAACTCGAAGACCCCAAATCCTTAACTCTCATTCAGGGTGCGGATCACTTCTTCTTCTCCCAAACCCACCTTCTCATACCGCCCTTAAGGGAATTCTTCAGTTCGAAGTTTTGATAGACTAGGCAAGATGCGAGAAAACACCGCCTATATGTCACTTCCGCGAAAGCGTAAGTCCAGAAATACCTGAAAACACTGGATTCCTGCTTCCGCAGGAATGACTATTCGACTAATGACTCCGATTTCCGAACTCCCAACTCCGAACTATCTTTTCAAGAATCCAGCCACATCGATGAAAAAAGAGAGATACGGAGTAAATTCGGGAGGCCTTTCTTAACGCTTTTATGAATTCGTCATCTCCTCCCGCATAAGCCATCAAGAACCGCCATCGGTCCGTACGGGTGATGGGCAGGCCGGACCTTTTCCACTTGTCAACAGAACGGTTTAAACGGAGAAGGTTTTTAATTCTATCACGGAAAGAGAGAACCTTTTTCCGACAGGAGCGGTCAAAGTCAATGATGAGAACCTGATCTCCAGCCACGAGGAAATTTTTGAGCTGGAGGTCATTGTGAAAAAACCCTGCCTGATGGAATTGCTTGAGGAGAATGCCGATGGAGCGAATCGTTTTCCGCTTAAGAGGAATGGATTTCAGGGGAGGGAGGGCCTGAATCTGGTGAAAGTGCTGGATTAAATCTCTGGTGTTGGAAATCTCTAATGAGAGAAGATAGGCCCGATAAAGAGGGGGGAAAACGATCC
The DNA here is from genome assembly GCA_030024065.1 of Thermodesulfobacteriota bacterium. The sequence goes on along the minus strand of JASEIE010000018.1, from coordinate 19,977 downwards.
TGTGAATGGCAGCAATCGGCTGGATGGTGGAAATTCCCGCAGAGCGGACTTCCTCTGTCAAAGAGAGCTCCTCAAATGACCTGGAGCCTGTCCAGAAAAGGCTCCTGGTGATGAACCGTAATAGACCCCCATGGGAGTACTGGCGGATGACCACTGCATCTCCTTTCCCAATCGGTACAGAAGGATGGGGTTTTCTGCCCTGTAGGTATCGAACCGCAGACCGGTTTCTTCTGACGAAAGTTTCTATTTCCTCAATTCCCTGGGAGAGAAGAAGGTCTTTATACTTCTCATGAATGAGGAGATAGAGCTTCCCTTTTTTGATTAAAGAGAAAGACGGAGGGATGCGAAATTTGTCAAACATGGTAGTTTCTATAATTTACTAAATTCAAATGGGTTTTTCAATACTGATGTGTCCATTCCGACCTTTTTATAAAAATTATCTGCGATTCAGACAGTAGCGAATTCCAACCGGGCGGATTCCTCCGGCCCCTCGTAACCCCGCCAAAGATCGCTATTGGAGCGACCCGGAGATTGCCCCCTTCTTTTCCGATCGGCCGGTGATCAAAGGGACGGTCTATGAACTGAAGCGCCGATGTGGAAAGCCGGGGTGTAAATGTACTCAGGGTCAGCTCCACGGCCGCATGGTGGTCAGCGCAAGTCAACGGGGAAAGACACGATTACAGGTTATCCCTCATGGATTTCTCGTTGAGGTTCAAGGGAAGGTCAGCCGTTATCAGGAGCTTCGACGGGCTCGGGCCCGGCTGGTGGAGATTCATTGGGAGATGCTTCGGGTCCTGGATGAGATGGAGGCGATGCGTCGGGAGGAGCTTCCTTGTTATGATAAGAAACCGTCTTCAAAGGGCGAATAGGAATGGACCTGGTAATCTTCGAGGAGAACAAGCCTTTCGTTTTGGAGGCTCTTGGGAATGGGGAGTTCGACTACATGGAGGCGGCCAGCGAGGTGTTTGAGGCCGATTTCTTCCGTTTCATCAAAGCCCGGGCCCTTCTGGATGAGCTGGCAGCGACCTGTCCCACCCCCCGGAAGAAAGAGGATGTGCCTTTCTGGTTTTATGTGGCCAGTAATCTTTCGATGCGGCTGCACGGTTTGCACGCTTTCGATGCGTTTCCCATGGTGGTGTGTTGCGGAGGGATGCTTCAGGCGTTTGGACCCCAGGCGGGTCGCAAGATCGTTCATCCCGTGACTGGGGAGACGACGATCCTCTGTGAGGGATTCAACCAGAAGAATCACTATGACCGGCAGACCCCATAGTGTCTGAACTGCAATTTTAGAACAATTCAATCTTGACAATCCTGAAGGATTACTTTAGTTTTTAGCGATGGGAAATCGACTGATCCTTGCATCAGAGTCTCCCCGTCGATATGAATTATTAAAACAGTTGGGTTTCAATTTTGAAGTCATACCCAGCAGAGTGGAGGAGGATTTTATCCAGGGAGAATCCCCCCGTGAGCATGTCCTTCGACTGGCTGAGGCAAAGGCCTTAGAAGTCGGAAACCAATATCCCGAACAGTGGGTGATTGGAGCAGATACGATTGTCTATGTGGATGGTATCATTCTGGGAAAGCCGAAGAACCGGGATGAGGCAATGGAGATGCTACAGCGCCTCAGCGGCAAGGAGCATTCGGTGTTGACCGGCATCTCTGTTCACCATGTAGAGATGGAAAAAGGGGATCGAGAGGCCGTCAAAACTGCTGTGAAGGTAAAAACCCTGAATCCGGTTGAAATGGATTGGTATGTTCAAACCGGGGAACCGTTTGATAAAGCAGGAGGCTATGCCATTCAGGGGATCGGGTCATTTATGATCGAGTCGATCAATGGGTCTTATACGAATGTGGTTGGGCTTCCCGTTTGTGAGCTGATACAGATGCTCATTCGATTGGGAGCCATCACCATTTCGGATTTCGGAATGCGGAATGCGGATTTCGGAATGAACCAATGTTAACCATTAAAGAAAATCTTCTAAGGGTGATAGAAAGGATTGAGAAGGCAGCCAGAAAGGTGGGAAGAGATCCGGGAGAGATCAAACTGGTGGCTGTCTCCAAGACAGTGGAGACCCCGAGAGTCAGGGAGGCCATCGAAGCAGGGGCTTTGATCCTGGGTGAAAATTATGTGCAGGAGGCGCAGAAGAAGATTGAAGAGATCGGCAGGTCTGTATCCTGGCACTTCGTCGGACACCTTCAGTCCAATAAGGCAAGGTATGCGGTTCGCCTCTTTGATATGATCCATTCTCTGGATAGCATTGAACTATCTGAAGAACTGAACCGGAGGGCCGAGAAAGAAGGCCGGATCATAAAGGTCATGATCGAGGTCAATCTTTCCGGAGAAACCACCAAATTTGGGACGGAAGAAGAAAAGGCATTTGTACTTGCCAGGAAGGTTCTCAATCTCAGCCATCTCTCTTTAGAAGGATTGATGACCATGCCACCTTATTTCGATGATCCGGAACTGAGCCGGCCTTATTATGTTCGACTCCGGCAAATGAAGGAGAAGATGGCAGGGGAAGGCATCCCATTGAAGGAACTCTCGATGGGAATGTCGAATGACTTTGAGGTCGCCATTGAAGAGGGGGCCACCTATGTTCGGGTGGGAACAGCGATTTTTGGGCCGAGAAAATAGAGGAAAAAAGGATACCAGGTCATCAGAAAAACAGGATGCAGAGAATCGGGATATCAGGATATCAGTGCAACCAATTTGGGATATATTAACCAGATGTCCTGATAATCTGATATCCTGCTTCCTGGTAACCTGATAGTCTGATATTCTGGTAAACTTCTGGGATTTGAGAAGGGTTGTTATAAATTGAGAGCGAAAAAAATCATCATTTTAATGTGGATGATGCTGGTGGTGGTGAGCGGTTGTGGTCAAAAGGCACCTCCGGTGCCGTGGTCATCGGTTGTTCCCAAAAGGATTGTTGATCTTGAGGCGAAATCGAGAGAAGAACGCCTTCTTCTGGAATGGACATTTCCAAAAGAGAATACGGATAAATCCGCTCTGACTGATCTGGTTGAATTCAAAATTTTACGATCCGAAGGAGATCTGATTGCTAATGAGTGCAGGGGATGTGGAGAGAAGGCGAAAGTGGTCTTTGAGGCGAAGTTAGATAGAAAAGGAGAAGACAAGGGGAAGAGGATGTCCATCCTCTTCGAAGACTTAATGGCGAGAAAGGTCTATGTCTATCAGGTGATCACCATTAATCGAAGGGGACATCCAAGCTCTCCTTCAAACCCTGTCTCAGTCTACTGGGATTATCCACCCCATACGACAGGGATGGTAAGAGCAGAGCGGGGGGATAAGAAAGTTGACCTCTATTGGGAGCCTGTCATGGGCACCACAGGCTATAATATTTACCGAAGGGGAGAAGAAGATTTTCCCCTCCAACCTCTCAATAGAGAGCCACTTACTACGACCCAGTATATGGATTTAGGGGTCGAGAATGAGAAAAGATATATCTATTCGGTTAGGGCGTTGAAACGGGTCGTCAAGACCGATGTGGAGGGAAAGGGTTCTCTGAGTCTTCCCATCACTCCTACGGACTTGATTCCACCCGGTTCTCCCGTTGGTCTGGTGGCGATTCCATTTAAGAATGGGATAGAGCTGAACTGGAGAAGGAACCGGGAGCCCGATCTCCTGGGTTACCATGTCTACCAGAGAAAATCGGGGGAGACGGATTTTAAGAGATTGAATCCAACTCCTCTGACCAAAGAGACCTATCTTGATACGGATGTCGAGATAGGGCAGGATTATGAATACACGGTCACAGCCGTGGATAATTCCCCTCGAAAGAACGAGAGCCTGCACTCTGAAGAGGTGCGGGTGAAGTACCTGTACTAAAGTTCGGAGTTCAGAGTTCGTAGTTCGGAGTAAAAAAAGTTAAGCCTCCGAACCCCCCGCCTGCCAAAGTACTTGTTCGGCGGGCAGGGGAACTCATTACTCCGAACTAAGCGGGAGCGCCGGATGCATTTTTTTGAGTATAAAAACCATGAGCTTCACTGTGAAGGGCTTCCCATTAGCCGCATTGCTGAAAAGGTGGGGACACCCTTCTACCTTTACAGCTACAACACTCTGGTAAGGCACTTTAATGTTTTTAATGATGCCTTCGAAGGGATTCCTCACCTTGTCTGTTATTCGGTCAAAGCCAACTCCAATCTGGCCCTTATCAAGCTTTTTGTCAACATGGGGGGAGGAGTTGATGTCGTCTCCGGAGGGGAACTTTTCCGCGGCCTGAAGGGAGGGGCAGATCCGCAGAAGATCGTGTTTTCCGGAGTTGGAAAGAAAGAGGATGAGATTGAGTATGCCCTGAAAGCCGGTATCCTCATGTTCAATGTTGAGTCCTCCATGGAACTTCAGACGATTAACGAAGTGGCAGGCAGGATGGGGAAGAAAGCGCCCATTGCCATCCGTGTTAACCCTGATATCGATCCCAAAACCCATCCCTATATCACCACCGGACTGAAACAGAATAAATTCGGTATCGATATCCTCCGGGCACCAATGGTCTATCGCCTTGCCTCCGAACTGCCGAACCTGAAGGTCATTGGAATCGACTGTCATTTGGGATCCCAGCTGGTGGAGGTGGAACCCATCGTAGAAGCCCTGAAGAAGCTGAAAAGTCTTGTCGAGAATTTACGGAAAGAAGGGGTGGAGATCCGGTATCTCGATCTCGGAGGGGGACTGGGAATTACCTATGACGATGAAGAACCTCCCCAACCTGTTGAATATGCCTCTAACATCCTTGAGGAGATTCGTGATTTTGGCTGCACCCTCATCCTGGAGCCAGGCCGGGTCATCGTTGGAAATGCCGGAATTCTGGTTTCAAAGGTTCTTAACCTTAAAGAAAATGAGGAGAAACGGTTCATCGTCGTAGATGCAGCGATGAACGATCTTGTCCGACCCAGTTATTATGGTTCCTACCATCAGATCCTTCCTGTGAGGGATGAGAACCGGGAGGAGATCGTGGCCGACGTGGTGGGTCCGGTCTGTGAATCAGCGGACTTCCTGGCTAAAGGGCGGAAACTTCCAAGACTAAATCCCGGTGAACTGCTTGCAATCATGAGCGCGGGCGCCTACGGGTTCTCCATGTCCACCAACTACAATTCAAGAACAAGAGTCGCCGAGGTTTTAGTCAGAGAGGATCAGATGTTTGTGATCCGCGAAAGGGAGAATTACGAGGACCTCATCCGGGGGGAAAAGATCCCGGAGTTTCTGACACAATCATAACTCAGCCCTGAAGGGCTGAGTTACAGAATCCTCATGATGTAACTCAGGGCTTTAGCCCTGATTCATTGGACCGGAGGTTAGGGCTCAATGAGAATTCCTTTTATGAAGATGAGTGGAAGTGGAAATGACTTCATCCTCATCGATCATCGAAAATCCATTTTAAATGAAGATCGGATGAAAGGGTTTGCCCGGAAGGTTTGCCAGAGAAGGGTTTCTGTGGGGGCGGATGGTCTCATTCTGATTGAACGATCAGAGAAGACGGATTTTAGATGGCGGTTTTTCAACGCCGATGGAAGCGAACCGGAGATGTGCGGAAATGGAGGCAGGTGCGCTGCGCGTTTTGCCTTTTTAAAAGGGATCTCAGGTTCCTCGTTGACCTTTGAGACCCTTGCCGGCACCCTTTATGCACAAGTCGATGGAAAAAGGGTTAAGCTCGAAATGACAAAGCCTTATGGCCTTAAACTGGACGAGAAGATTCTTATCGAAGGAAAGGAGCAGACGGTTTCAAGTATCAATACCGGAGTTCCCCATGCTGTCTTATTTTTAAATGACATAGAGAGTATGGATATCACTCAGATGGGAAGAGCCATTCGGTATCATCCCCATTTCAGCCCAGCCGGTACGAATGCGAACTTTGTCCGACTGGAGAAGGATGCTCACCTATCCATCCGAACCTATGAGAGAGGAGTCGAGGATGAGACCTTAGCCTGTGGCACAGGGGCTGTGGCCTCGGCTCTGATTGCTGCATTTAAGGGCCTGGTGAGGTCTCCGGTTTCAATGAGGACAAGAGGAGGAGAGATTCTTACCGTCCATTTTGAACTCGGGGCCGGAGAGGTGAAGAAGGTGTTCTTTGAAGGAGATGTTCACATCATCTATGAAGCAGAGATGTGGGAGGAGGCTTACCAATGAAAGGGAATGTTAAGGCCATTGTCATCGGGGCAGCAGGCAAGATGGGAAGCCGGATCATTCACCATATCAAAGAAACCCCATCCATTGAACTCTATCGAGCAATTGAAAGAACGGATCATCCCTCAATCGGAATGGATGTCGGAGAGGTCATCGGCCTCGGGAAAATAGGGATTCGATTGGAGGGGGATTTGAAGAAGGTGGAAGGGGATGTGATCATCAATTTCAGTAATCCCGCAGCTTCCCTGGAGAGTTTGGAATTTGCTAAGGAGAAGGGTTTTGCGATTGTCATCGGAACCACGGGTCTGAATCAGGGGCAGATGGAGAGGGTGAGAGAACTATCGAAAAGCGTCCGGTGTGTGCTCACTCCCAATATGAGCGTGGGGATGAATGTGATGTTTCGAGTCGTTCAAGAGGTAGCCAAAGTGTTGGGTCCCGAATATGATGTGGAGATCCTTGAGGCGCATCATCGTCTGAAAAAGGATTCGCCCAGCGGAACGGCCGTTAAACTGGGAGAGTTAATTGCCAAGGCCATTGGACGCGATTTCGGTCAAGTTGGAATCTATGGCCGCAAGGGTATGATAGGTGAGCGGACGAAAGAGGAGATCGGGATGCAGGTCATCCGGGCAGGTGATATTGCCGGAGAACACACCGTCCTCTTCGGGGGGATCGGTGAGCGACTGGAAATAACTCACCGGGCCCACAGCCGGGACAACTTCGCCCGCGGAGCGGTCAAAGCCGCCCTCTGGATTGTCAACCAGCCCAATGGCCTTTATGATATGCAGGATGTGCTGGGGTTAAAAGGAAGGAGCTGGTAACCAGGAAAGTTCGATGGGGCCCCTCCGGTCAGTTCCAGGCCTCAGGATTTTTCTGGGGATCCGTCAGAAAGGAGCTTGTCCACCAGTTGAAGAGGATGGAGGACTTGAATGTGGTCTTGCCCGTCCATATTCCCCCCGATGGTGACCCGGCATCCCGGGCATCCCGTGACAACAACGAAAGCCCCTGTCTCCCGGATGTTCTTTAACTTATTTTCAGTAATTCCCCTGGAGATTTCAGGGAAATCGAACTGAAAAGACCCTCCCCCCCCGCAACAGATATCGGCGTCCTTCATTTCCACAAACTCCACCTGGGGCAGGGCCTTCAGTATCTTTCGAGGAGCCTGGCTTATCCCTTGAGCCCGAACCAGGTGGCATGGATCATGGTAGGTCACTCGAATCTTCTCCCCTTTTCCATTCTTGCGAAAGGGGAGGAGGTGGATTCTCTCGGCGACATATTCCAGGACATCAACAGTTTTATTCTTCAGAATTTCGGCCTGCGTGGTATCCATCCCTTTTCTCTTCAACAGAGCGATATATTCCTTTTTGAAGGCTGCCCCGCACGTGGCGCAATCTACGAGGACAACATTGATATCTTCCCGTGCCATCGCGCCAATATTCTTCTCCACATTACTGAGAGGGATATCCGCCTCTCCCGATAAGATGGGTGCAATACCGCAGCAGTCCTGACGGGACGGAATCTCTATCTCTAATTGCAGCTTCCTGAGGATATTCACTACAGCCTGACCCACATCCTCTGCAAAATAGTTGGTAAAGCAACCGGTGAAGTAGTAGACCCGCCCTTGCGGTTTCCCCTCCGGAGGGATCATTCCATCAAAGCGGTCCCGGAAGGGTTTGGGGTTGACCTTTGGCATTTTTCCCACGGGGATGTTTCCGATCCTCATGCTCTTGGCAAAGGTTTCGAGCAACCAGTTCCGGCAAAGCTTGGCCAATACTGAGGAGGAATGGAGGAATTTTTCGTTGGTCAGCAATCGGTAAATCAGATTTTTCTTCCAGTTGAGTCCGTGTTTCTTGACCAATTCAGTCCGCAAATCTGTGAAGATGTGATCATGCCGAACTCCGCTGGGGCAATTCACGACACAGTTTTCACAGAGGAGGCAGGTCAAAATGATCTCTTTGAAGCGCTTGGAAAGTTCTACATCGCCTTCGAGAAAGCTTTTGACCAGCTGGATTTTGCCCCGAGGGCTTGCGGCCTCCATGAGAACCTGCTGGTAAACAGGACAGGCAGAGATGCAGAGACCACATTTATTGCAACGATCAACCAGCTCCCTTGTCTCTTGTAATTCCATTCATCCACTCCCAAACCTTCTTTGTAGCCGCACCCTTTAGGTTGCGCCATTTCCACTCCGATGTTTGCTGGAGCGGAAATCTTTCTGCTATGTAAGCCGAACCACTTTGTCAGGGTTCAAGATATTCAGTGGGTCAAAAGCCCTCTTCAGATTTCGCGTAATCTCCATCGCCACCTCTCCAATTTCGAGGGGGAGCATCTCCCTTTTCGCGATTCCGATTCCGTGTTCTCCGGTCAAGGTGCCGCCCAATTCGATCGCTTTAACCGAAATCTCATCGATGGCCTTGAAGACCCTCTCCATTTCTTCCTTGTTCCGGATATCCGTAAGGATCTGGGGATGCAAATTCCCGTCTCCGGCATGGGCCACAATAGGAATCAACAGATTGTACTTCTGAGCGATCTTGCCAACCTCCTGAAACATGGCTACCAGATTCGTCACAGGGACCGTGCAATCTTCTGCGATGGCCGTCGGTCTCAACCGGGCTTCGGCTCCATAGGCCGAACGCCTGGCCCTCCAGATCTCTTCATTCTCCGCCGCGGTCTTGGCGACCTTAATCTCATGAGCTCCCATATCGCGGCAGAGTTTGGTCAGCCGTTCCGCCTGGTCGATGACGCCAGCCTCCGGTCCATCGACCTCGATTAAGAGCAGGGCTTCGGCTTCACGAGGGAGACCGATATGCGTATAGTCCTCAATAATGTTAATAAAAATCTTGTCCAGAAGCTCCAACGCCACAGGGAGAATTCCGACCTCCATGACCTTGATGACGGTCTTACCGGCGTCGTTTAAATTCTTATAGGCAGCCTGGAGGGTCCTTTTCGCCTCAGGCAAAGGGATCAATTTCAGGATGATTTCGGTGATGAGGCCCAGAGTTCCCTCGGAGCCACAGAACAGTTGTGTCAGATTGTATCCCGTCACATTCTTGATCGTCTTCGCACCTGTCCGCAAGACTTGACCCGAAGCTAAAACAACCTCCATTCCAAGGAGGTAGTCCTTGGTCACACCGTATTTCACGGCCCTGGGTCCGCCTGCATTTTCTGCTACGTTTCCTCCCATGGTCGTGACAGCCATGCTCCCCGGGTCAGGAGGATAGTAGAGGCCGTATTTGGCGAGCTCTTTCTGAAAATCCATATTGATCACACCTGGTTGAACCACGGCAACTCGGTTCTCCCTGTCGATGTCCAGGATTTTGTTCATTTTAGTAAAGACGAGGGCAATTCCTCCTCGAGTAGGAACCGATCCTCCTGTGAGGTTGGTCCCGGCCCCTCGAGGCGTCACGGGGATCTTTTCCCGGGTTGCCACTTTCATGATCTTCGAAACCTCTTCGGTTGTCACCGGGAAAAGAACGACATCCGGTTGGCCCTTTACCATGAATGCGTCGTAGGAATAGATCACGAGATCTTCCTTCTCGTCCAGATACCTCTCCGCTCCCACAATGGACTTCAGTTCATTTTTCACTTCCCTGCTCATCATTGGTTCAAACCTCCCAGCGACAAATGAATCCCCGTGGATCTACTTTTTCGCCGACTTGACTTCCTTGACAATTTTCTTGAACTCACTCTCCTTGAGCGTTCGTTTAAGGTCAAGGGCTTTCAGCTTCACCCGCATCAGCACATCCATGCTTTCTTCCTCGGTGAGACTGATTCCCAGCCTTGCTGACCAGATCGAGATGTTGTCCACTCCGCTCTTCTTGCCCATGAGGATCTCGGGTTTTTTATGGCCCACAAAATCAGGCCGAACAGGGTAAACCGTCGTAGGATTTTTCTCAAAGGCGTTCCTGAACCATCCGGTGATGATCCCGGATTCGATGTTATAGGCTCCCTCGCCGATGAAGGGACGATTGGCGGGAACGGTTGTGCCCGAGAGCTTCTGCACCAATTGAGACAGCTCGTTGAGCTTGCTGTAGTCAATCCCCACGTCAATGTTGTACATCGTGAGAAGGGCCAGAGCCGTTTCCTCCATGGGGGTATTGCCGGCTCGCTCTCCGATCCCGGTCACGGTGGAATGGATCACCTCGGCGCCGGCCAGGACTGCCATGATAGTGTTTGCCACCCCGAGACCAAAATCAGAGTGGAAATGAATCTCCAATGGTTTCGACACCCTCTCTTTAACCTTCTTGGTGAAATAACTTGCTCCGTGAGGCGACAGGACTCCAAAGGTATCGACAAGCGTGAAGGCATCCATGTGGCCTTCCCTGGATACCCGGTCGACCAGGTCCAACAACCAATTCACATCTGTCCTTGTCCCGTCAATGGTAAAGAAAACCGTATACAGTCCCTGTTCCCTGGCGTAGGTGGTGGCCTTGATGGAAAGGTCGATCGCTTTCTCAAGAGGCCATTTGTAAGCCTGTTCGATCAATTCGGCGCTGGCAGGAATCTCGATCACAATTCCCTTAACGCCACAATCCACGGCCCGTTTCACATCATCCACCACACAACGGCAGAAACAGAAGATTTCCGGACCGAGGTCACGCCTGACAATCTCCTTGATGGCAGCCTCGTCAGAGGGTGAAACTGCGGGCATGCCCGCTTCAATGCGATGGACTCCTGCTTCCGCCAGTTTCTCGGCGATGCGTATTTTATCATCCTTGGTAAAGATGATCCCTGCTTGTTGTTCACCGTCTCGCAGGGTGATGTCATGAATTTTGACTGTCTTAGGCGGATGAAAATCTTTGGTTACCTCTTCCTCATAATTCCAGGGGCTCACAAACCAGTTCTCCGTTTTCCAGGGCGTACTCATTTTATATAACCTCCTTTTTCCATCATTTTTTATTTATAACATATGGCCCAGCAATTCTTCCATTCATGACGACCGAGGAGATAGATCAATTTCTTGCTTGCCATTATGGTATAGCACCATCCTTGCGGGTGACAAATCTTCCCCAACCTGGCTCTCCGATCACTTTTCCATCCTCCATGACGATCTTTCCCCGGACCATGGTTAAGGCGACATCTCCCTGAAGCTCCCTGCCATGATAAGGCGTCCAGCCGCATTTGGAGACGATCTTCTTGTTATCAAGAATTACTTTGCGCTTCAGATCCACAAAGATAAGATCGGCATCGCAACCAACCCGAAGCGACCCCTTCTGTCCCGTAAGCCCATAAATCATTCCGGGCCGCTCACTCCGAAGATAGGCAATGTCCTGGAGGGTCAATCGTCCACGGGAAACCCCATCGAGCAAGATCAGGGTCGCTGTCTCCACTCCGGGGATTCCGAAAGGAGCGAGCCAGATATCTTTGATTCCTGCTTCTTTCTCCGCATAGGGATAGGGGCAGTGATCGGAATTCACCATATCGATGAGTCTATTGCTTGCGCACCACCACATCTTCTCCACCTCTTCCTTCTTCCGCGGTGGCGGGGTAAACTTGACAAATGGCCCCTTTTTCTTCAAATCCTCCTCGGTCAGATAGAGGTACTGGGCGCACGTTTCCGTGAAAATGGAAATTCCCTGTGCCCGTGCCTGAGCCATTTCCAGAACGAGAGAAGAAAGGCTTGTATGGGCAACGGCGACTCGTGCACCTGTCCGGCTGGCTGCATGCAGCACCGATCGGACAGCCCATTCTTCCGCTTCCGGAGTTCTCCACTCCGGAATGATCATTGGATCCTTTCTTCCCTCCTTCCGGAGCAATTCCTCGTTCTTCTTGAGGAGGGAATCTTCCTCACAGTGAAATAACGCAATGCCATTGAATTGACGGATGTCATTGAGGATCTCCATGAGATTCCCTGGTAACAGGGCATCCGCTTCATGCAGCTCGCAGGTAAATCCTTTAAATCCCAGAGCCCCGGCCTCCCACATTCCTCTCAGGTCTCTCACGTTCTTAAGGTTCAAACCGCCCAACAGACCGAAATCGACGACGGACCGTTTCTCCAGATATTCTTTCTTTTCAATGAATTCTTGTGCCCCAAAAACCTGGGGAACGGTCCGGTGATGGTCGATCACCGTGGTGACACCACCCCGGGCAGCGGCCTTTGTACCTGTGGGAAAATCTTCTCGCTCCGTGTACCCAGGATCCATCATATGGACATGTCCATCGATCGCTCCAGGAAGGATGTAGAGACCATTGGCATCGATCACCTTCTGAGGATGATTCTCCAGAGATTGTGTGATCCCGACGATCTTTCCCTCTCTGACATAGAGGACACCCGGGTAGATGCTTTGTGAATCGACCAGAAGTCCGTTGATGATGGCGAGATCTGCTTTCATATGATTACCTCCTGAAATGACTTTTTCAGCAACCTGCCAATGTCAAATATCGTTGAATACTATGGTTTTTGACGGTGAGATTCGAAAGAAGTCCTCACCATATAGAGTACCTTGTTCATTTTGATCCCCATTCGGTCGAGCGCCCGGATGCTCAGCTCCTCTCCGGAGGTTTCAGGAGGCATCGTTTTACTCAGATCAATAACGATCTCGTCAATTTTTTCAATATAGCGGATGCCTTCGTCCATGGTGGTGTTGATTTGATTTCCAGAGATGGGTTCATGCCAGGATGAGAGCAGATATTTCACTCCGGATACTTTTTTCAATTTCAGGATGGATTGGATAGAGGCTTGCGGATCGATATAGATGGGGATGGTTCCAGCCGCAGGAATGGCATCTCCCGAGAACAGGACTCCTTCCTCTTCGCAGTAGAAGGAGACTGAGCCAAGGGAATGTCCGGGGGTTTCCAAAACTCTCACTCTCTTCCCCTTTTCCCATGAGATGACTTCCCCCTCTTTCAAATCCCGATCCACCGGGACAGATCCCTCCACCAGTTCGAAAAAGTTTGGGATAGGTCTCTCCCGACACTGCTTCTCCACATCCTCGATCCAGGGCTTGTCCGCAGGGTGAGCGCCAAAGGATGCTGAAGAACTTTTTTTGATTCCCAGACACCCACCGATATGGTCCGGATGAGCATGGGTGAACAGGACCATGGAAATGTCCCCTGGGGTTCTGTCCAACTTTTTCAAGTAGTCAAGGAGCATGGAGCAAGTTTCGGAGACACCAGCATCAATTAAGCAAACCTTTTCCCCTGAAAGAAGGTAGGAGTAGACGAATCGATTAACAAACACTCCATCGCCAAGGGCTAACCGAAAGGAGTGTTTAACTGCATGAACCATTTCGGTGATTTTCATTTCTCATCTCCTTAAGACGTTGCTTCCTCAATGAACCCAGTTTGGAATTTGGAGGGGCTTCAATCTTTCGCCTGGTCTCTTCCCATACGAATCCGGGGAGCTTTCAATAAACGGGTTCAAATCTTCCATTGTTTCTTCTTTTTATTGTGAGGTCCGGACACGAAGGGAGTTTTCTCTGATCATTTCTTCTAATTCCCAAACAGCAATTTCGGCAAAGCCCGGGTCATTGATATGCATAGGGAGTTCCTGATAGCGAACCCTTGTGGGGTCGATATTGCGTTTTAATTCTTCGTAAAAGCTCCGGTCGGCCTCCGGCCAGAACCAGGGCCTGGCAGCGAGGCCTCCCTGGAGGCTGATTGATTTCGGTCCTCCGGGGCTGTCGTAGGCAGAAAATCCCTTAAGTGGAATGAGGACGAGAGTAGGGCCTCTTGCCTGATTCAATTTTTTTGCAAACAGTTGTCCTAATGCTTTGGATTCTTCAACATCCGTCCGCATCAGGGTGATATGGGGTGTATGACGATAGAAAATCCGGTCCTTCCATTTTTCTGGAACGGTCTCAGGGGTTTTGAAGTTGACCAAATCGATTGCCCCCGGGACGATCACCTGGGGAATTCCTGCGGCTCCTGCTGCTTCCATCCGATGAGGACCGGCACTGAGCACTCCCCCCACTGCTTCATCCGCAAGTTCTGTTGTGGAAAGGTCGAGGACAGCATCAATCTCACCCTGTCTCACCATCTCCTCCAAGGCCATGCCACCGGTTCCCGAGGTATGGAAGAGGATGACCTCAAATCCTTTTTCCTCCAAAAGTTCCTTTGCATGTTCTGCACAGGGCTGGACTACTCCGAAGACCGAGACCGCCACCTGGACCTTTTTTACCCCGTTAGAAATAATGCCCCGCTGCTCTGCAGCGGGGTTACATTTCAGATTAATTCCGGCGGGGTTTAATGCCCCGTTGGAATTTCTAACGGGGTTTACTTCCTCCTTAGTGGGATCCTCCTTCAGCATCCCTGCCATTGCCATAATTGCATTTAAAAAAATCTTTTTTGTCATTCGATTCAGAGAGATGTCTCCAACAGGGTTAAACATGACGATGTCTTTGTATCCGACATAGCTCCGTACATCTCCTGACGGCAAAGTGGACACCATGAGCTTGGGCATTCCAAAAGGAAATCGCTGCATGACGGCACAGGCGATGGCGCTCCCATTTGAACCTCCGAGAGCCATGATGCCATGAAACCTGCCCTGCTGGAAGAGTTCCTCTGCGAGCTTAACTGCTCCTTCAATCATCACTTTTTGGGCTGGGACGCGTTCTAATTGACTCACCGATGTGAAATCCACCCCTGCCGCCTGAGCCACTTGCTTGCATGAAAGATCAGATGAGAATTCGGATTGAAGCCGCTTACAACTGACATCCATGAGGAAAGGGCGGACTACCTGTGCTTCGAGTTTCTCTCGGATGTATTGATATTCGATGCCTTTGGTATCCAGTGTCCCGATTAAAAGAACCGTTTTCATCCTGGCCCATTTATATTGAGTCAGATGCCCTGTCTGCTCAGACTCCCAGATATCGTTCCTTGACTTCCTGGTTTTCCCAGAGTTCCTTGGGCGTTGATGAGTGGACAATTTTCCCCTTGCTCATCACATGGGCATAGTCCGCGAATTTCATGGCAAAGGAGAGGTTCTGCTCGACGAGAAAGATCGACAGGCCTTCCTCTTTGAGCCGTCGGATCGCATCTCCGACTTCTCGAACCAGAACCGGTGCCAACCCTTCGGTCGGTTCATCCATGAGGAGAAAGACGGGGTTGGAGATCAATGCCCTGGCAATGGCCAACATCTGCTGTTCACCACCGCTCAGCTCGTTCCCCCGATGATGAATCCGTTCCTTGAGACGGGGAAAAAGGGTGAAGATTTTTTCGGAATCCCAGGTTTCCGCACCAGAACCCCGTGCGGCAATGGCCAGGTTCTCTGTGACCGTAAGGGAAGGGAAGATTCGCCGTCCCTGAGGAACAAGTCCAATATGGAGGCGGACAATTTTATAAGAAGGCATGTGGGTGATGTCCTTATCATTGAACAGGATCTGTCCTCTACGAGCCGGGGTGAACCCGACGATTGATCGAACCAGCGTGGTCTTCCCCACGCCATTTCTGCCGAGGAGAGCTACAACGGCTCCTTGGGTGACCCCCAGACTGATTCCCTGAAGGACGTAGCTTTCGCCGTAATAGGTATGGATATCCACAATCTTGAGCATAAAAGTTACTCCGCACCCAAATAGATCTCCTGCACGGTAGGATTATTTTTGATCTCTTCCTTCGTGCCCTCTGTTAGGAATTTCCCATGATAGAGAACCGTTATCTTTTCGGCAAACTCAAAGGCGACGTCCATATCATGTTCAATCAGCAGGATGGTAATGTTTGGATCCAGTTTCTTGAGAAGGAGGGTTAAAGCGTGGGTTTCAGCCGAAGAGAGTCCTGCTGATGGTTCATCGAGAAGCAGGAGACGAGGCTCCTGGGCAAGGGCAAGGGCCACCTCAATTTGTCTCTGATCTCCGTGGGAAAGGTTCTTGACGAGTGTATTGCGTTTGTCCCACAGATCGAATTCTTTCAAAAGTTCGTTGCACCGATTTCCGAGGGGGTGATAGGAGGAGAGAGGTCGAAACATGACGAATTTCGTCCGTACCAGGGCCTGGCAGGCCATCAGAATATTTTCTGACACTGTCAGTTTCTGAAAAAGATTAGTGATCTGATACGTTCTCGCAATACCCAGTGCCGCCCGACGGTAGGGAGGCAATCCGGTCACATCTTTGTCAAAGAAAAGGATCCTCCCTTCGCTGGCCGGATAGACGCCGCTGAGCAGGTTAAAGATCGTCGTTTTCCCGGCGCCATTCGGTCCCATGAGGACCCGCCTCTCGCCCGGCTCGATCGTCAAATTGACACGATCCACGGCCCGAAGGCCACCGAAGTTCTTCGTAAGGTTCTCAACGACCAGACAAGGACCAGAATTCTTCACAGACAGAGCACAATCCTTTCTTTCCATAAGACTGCTACCCTCATCTCTTTGCAAGTTTTTCAGCATCTTTAAGGGAGGAGAGAAAGGAATATCTTTCTCTCCTCCCTTTTTCTCCTTAGGGCTTCAGTGGAGGAAACTCCCTGCTATAGACCGGTTGTTTCAGAAACTCCTCTGGTTTGTACTTCCAGAACTGTGAAACATTGGGATAAGTTTGAACCACCGTGTTCTGAAGTTCTCCTCCCACTTTTTCCACCTTCCGGACATAGACATTTTGGACAGGATTCCCGTAGTCATCCAGCTTGAAATTTCCACGGGGGACATCCTTGAGTTCAACCTTTTTCAAAGCCTCCATAAACTTGGGCCTATTTTCCACATCTCCGTTGATGGCCTTGATAGCCTCCACGATCCATCTCGCTCCTGTATAGGTCCCTTCTGAATAGTAGGAAGCAGCCTTCTTCGCCTTTTCACGGAAGGCCTTCACGAATTTCTTGTTTGCTGGATTGTCCAATGCCTCGCTGTAATGGAGAGCAGTGATGATGCCCAGAGCCTCATCACCCATGGAGGGAAGTGCATGCTCGTCCGTGGTTGTCCCCCCTCCGATTAACTGAAACTTCCCCTTGAGGCCAAACTCCTGATATTGCTTGGTGAACTGGAGTGTCGAGCGGGCGAGGAACAAGGCATACACCGCATCGGCTTCCTTTGAGATCTGCGACAGAAAGGGACTGAAATCGGTTACAGTCAGAGGGGTCCAGATCTTTTGGATAATCTTTCCGCCTGCCTCCTCAAAGGTCTTCTGGAAGCCCCCTGCACACTCCCACCCAAAGGCATAGTCCAGACCCATGATCGCCACCTTCCTCAACTTGAGGACCTGGTAGGCGTATTCTCCAAGGGGATGATTGGGCTGGCTGCTATTCCATCCGGTGCGGACGATCCATTTTGCCTTCTGTCGCTGGGTCAGATCATCGGGCGCCATAATGGGATAGGTCATGGGAATCTCTTTGGAATCGATGTAAGGCGCCAGGGCATAACCTGTGGAAGCCAGGAGCCCCCCTGTCATGACGTGGACCCCATCTTTCTCCACCAGCTTCCTTGTCTTCGTAAGGCCTGTGGCTGGAGTACCCTCATCATCCTCCACGATGAGCTCAATCTTTCGGCCCGCTGCCTGATATTTGACCTCTTCCAGGTAGAGCTCTATACCCGCCAACATGTCCTTGCCTGTGGCTGCAAAACCTCCTGAGAGGGGGGCGATGAACCCGATCTTGATCGGACCTTTTGCCTGAGCCCACGAGGCCGAAGAGTTAAAAGCGATCAAACTCACCATAGCCGCCGCCATAATGACGAGAAAAAAAACCTTTTTCATAATCCTTTCCTCCTTTCTTTTTAGTTGCTGTGACTACG
The DNA here is from genome assembly GCA_030024065.1 of Thermodesulfobacteriota bacterium. The sequence continues at coordinate 2,194 of JASEIE010000018.1, read as the reverse complement.
AAATTTCCTCTTAATCTCTGCCCTCTCCCCCCATGGGAGAGGGGTCAATGGATGCGCCTCATGACCAACGTGTTTTTGCTGGAAGTTGAATGTTCTTAAAACCCCTGACCGCTTCGGTGATTGATTTTTCTACAGGGATTCGTTCAGCGGTCGACCCTCCCACATATCCGTCCAGCCCTTTTACCTTCTCCAGAAGGTATGTCACATCCTGAGGCGTCTCCGTGGCTCCCCCGTGACATGTCACCATGACATCGGGTTTCTTCCTTTTGACCGTATCAATGATATTCTGGATGAGGCCTATCATCGCTTCCACAGGAGTCACCGTTTTAGAACCAATCGATCCGCCGCTGGTATTGCCTCCATGGGCGATAATGTTGTCACATCCCGCTTCCATCATCTTCTTTGCTTCTTCCGGTGAGGTACAGAAGGCCTTCGTGTAGAGACCCTTTCGATGGGCAATCGCGATCATCTCGACATCCTTGTCATAGGTCACGCCCGTCTCCTCAAGGGTCTTTCGAAAATTGCCGTCGATCAATGCCAGGGTAGGACAGTTCAATATTCCTGAAAAACCAGCAGCAATGATTTCATCCAGAAAATAGTCCATATTCCGGGTGGGATCTGCGCCGAGAAGTCCTGCCATGACGGGGGTACTCTTGATCACAGGGATAATATCTCTCTTGCCGAGTTCAAGTGTCACTGCATTGGCATCCGCAATCGAAAGATAACCCGCCATAGAAGAAAGGCCCGCCATCCGGAACCTTGCTAAAATATGAGTGGTGATCATATCCGCGCCACCGGCCTCCGCAAATTTGGCTGAGATCCCTGTTCCAGCAAAGGCATCGAAGATGGCCTGACCTTTCTCAATTTCTGTCTTAAATCTGCCCACGATCTCCTGTCTCGTAAATCTCTTTACCATACTCACTCCTCTTTAGCTCACCTCTTCTGCCTCGGTTTTCTTCTCACCTCCTTTGAGCCAATCTTTGAGAAGATTCATGAGTCCCTGCGGGGCATATAGAATGGTGAAAATGTAGATTGTCCCCAGGATGAGGAGCCAGCGCTGGGTGTAGCCGCTGATGAAGTTCTTCAGGAATACGATGATCCCGGCTCCAAGGGCCGGTCCCACCAAGGTTCCCGGACCTCCCAGGATCACCATTAAAATGATTTCGATCGATGCGGTGAGATCCATATCATAGGGACTGACGAAACCATTATAATAAGCCCAGAAAACACCCGCGGCGCCTCCAAAGAACGCTGCTATAACGTACGCCAAGTACTTATGGAGCCAGGTATGATAGCCAAGGACCTTCATGCGGGATTCGCTCTCCCGAACTCCTTTGAGGCTATGGCCGAAAGGTGAGCGAACGAAAATGGTGATCAGGAGGAGACAGACCAGGAAGAAAACGAGAGTGAAGTAATAAAAGGTGAGAGGGTCCTTCAAGGAGATAGGCAGCCCAAGATCCGGTCTTACGATGCCGGAGATGCCGTTATCTCCTCCGGTCATGTTGACCCACCGAAACGCAAGGCCCCAGAGGACCATGCCCAGAGCCAGGGTGATGATCAGGAAGTAGACTCCCGTTGCGTGGGCTACCAGAAGGCCGAAGATGAGGCCAATTACTGTAGCCAGAGCGATGCCGCTTAGAAAGCAGGTCAAAAACCCCATGTGGTAACGGGTGGAAAGAATAGCCACCACATAGGCTGAGGACCCAAAGAATCCCGCATGCCCAAAGGAGGAAAGTCCCGTATATCCCATGAGGATATCGAGACTCATGGCCAGGATGGCAAAGATGAGCATTTGAGTGGCCAAGGTGATCCAGTAGGAGCTGTAGAAAGGCGGCAAGATCACCAGGACAACAAAGGCCGGGAACAGACCAAAGATTTTTATTTTTGAAGCGATGTTCTCTTTCATCGTTTTACTCTTTCCCGAAAAGTCCAGTGGGCTTGACAGCCACCACAATCGCCATAGGAGCAAACAGCGTAAAATAGGAGAGTTCTGGGACAAGAGCCTTTCCAAAGTTGTCGACCAGACCCACCAAGATACTCCCTACTGCTGACCCTTTTAAACTCCCCCTTCCGCCAACGATCACGACAACGAAAGCTAAGGAGAGGAGCTCGAAATCCAAACCGGGATAAACCCCGAAGATAGGCCCCCCCATGACCCCCCCGAAGGCAGCCAGAGCGGCTCCCAGGCCAAACA
>JASEIE010000189.1 GCA_030024065.1 Thermodesulfobacteriota bacterium | reverse complement strand
GCCGCCAATGTAAAATAAATTGCACCTTTAAAATCTCTGCTTTCGCGGGAATGACTTTTTAGAGGCGACCGAAAATTATAAACGCTTAAAATGCACCTTCAAAATTAAGTTTGGAATTCGGGAAATATGGATATTCAAGGGTATTTAAGGGAAAAAAAGGAGGTTGTGGATGCGGTTTTGGAGGAGTGTTTCCCTAACCCGGGGGCCACGGACTGTGAAACAGAATATCCATCCTCTCTCCACAAGGCCATCCGGCACAGCCTTTTTAGCGGAGGAAAGAGGATTCGTCCCATCTTATCCATCGCTGCCTTTGAGGCGGTTGGAGGGAAAGGGAATGGAATCCTGCCCTTTGCGTGCGGACTGGAGATGATCCATACCTACTCCCTCATCCACGACGACCTTCCGGCCATTGACAACGACGACTACAGAAGAGGAAAACCGACCTGTCATAAGGTGTTCGGAGAGGCGATCGGAATTTTGGCAGGGGATGGCCTCCTCACAAAAGCCTTTGAATTGATGACGAAACAGTCTTCCGGTGATCCAAGGGTCATTCTCGATATTGTGAATGAGATCGCCCGGGCGTCGGGAATTTCCGGGATGGTCGGAGGCCAGATCGCTGACATTGAATCAGAGGGAAAAGAGGTCGATTTCCCAACAGTGGAATATATCCATACCCATAAGACCGGGGCGCTTATATTAGCCTCGGTCCGGACAGGGGTGAAATTTGGGGAAGGGAATGATGAGACCCTGAAGGCCTTCACCCGTTATGGAGAGAAAATCGGTCTCGCCTTTCAGATTGTCGATGATATTCTGAATGTGGAGGGAAAAACAGAACTACTCGGGAAAAATACAGGAAGCGATCTATTTAAAAAGAAGGCAACCTTTCCCTCTTTGCTGGGGCTCGAAGAGTCGAAGAAAAAGGCTAAGGAGTTGATGGAGTCGGCGATTGACGACCTCCGACCCTTTGGATATGGAGTCGAGCCGCTAAGAGAGATTGCCAAATTCATCATTTTAAGGGAATATTGATCGATGGCGAAATTACTGGAACAGATCGGCCGCCCTATTGATCTTAAGAAACTGGATGGAGAAGAATTGGGAAGCCTCTGCCAGGAGCTGCGAAGAGAGATCCTTTCCACAGTCTCAAAAAATGGAGGACACCTCGCCTCCAATCTCGGAGTGGTGGAGTTGACGGTCGTCCTTCACCATGTCTTCGATCTCCCCATTGATAAATTGATATGGGATGTGGGTCATCAGAGTTATGCCCACAAACTGCTCACAGGGAGGAGAGACCGTTTCCATACCCTGAGACAGTACGATGGGGTCAGCGGTTTTCCAAAAAGGGATGAGAGCCCTTATGACACGTTCGATTCCGGACATAGCGGGACCTCCATTTCAGCCGCCCTCGGAATGGCAGAAGCCAGGAGAAAAAAGGGCGAGGAGGGAAGGATGATCGCTATCATCGGAGATGGATCGATGACCGCAGGCCTTGCCTTCGAAGGCCTCAATCAAGCAGGCCACATCGATCAGGATCTGATCGTCGTTCTGAACGATAATGAGATGTCCATCTCTCACAATGTGGGCGCCCTCTCTTCTTATCTCAACCGGTTGATGACCGGGCAGTTTGTCAACCGCTTTCGCGACGAGATGAAGGGGTTTCTCGAAACCATCCCGAGCATTGGAAAATCGGCCCTCCGTTTTGCTAAAAAGGCTGAGGAGTCTCTAAAAGGCCTTCTGATGCCCGGCCTCCTCTTTGAGGAGCTGGGGATGAAATATATCGGACCGATTGATGGTCATCGCCTCGATCATCTGATTGAAAACTTTCAGAATATTAAAAAATTGAGAGGCCCGTTCCTCGTCCATGTGATCACCAAGAAGGGGAAAGGCTATGGCCCTGCCGAAAAGAATCCTTCCCTTTACCACAGCGTTACCCCGTTCGATATCGAGACCGGAGATATCAAAAAGGAACAGGCGAACAGTCTTCCCACCTATACAGAGGTCTTTGGAGAGACGCTCTGCAAATTGGCAGAAGAGAATATAAAACTCATCGCCATTACCGCTGCCATGCAGAGCGGAACTGGCCTGGAGGGATTTTCGAGAAGATATCCTGACCGCTTCTATGACATCGGGATCGCAGAACAGCATGCCGTCACCTTTGCCGCAGGTCTGGCCCTCGAAGGGATGAAACCTGTCGTTGCCATCTATTCCACCTTTCTGCAAAGGGCTTACGATCAGGTCCTTCAGGATGTCTGCCTTCAGAATCTTCCCGTTATCTTTGCTCTGGATCGGGGAGGGATTGTGGGTGAGGATGGACCGACCCATCATGGCCTCTTCGATTTCTCTTATCTCAGGCACATCCCGAACCTGATCGTGATGGTGCCCAAAGACGAAGAGGAGTTCCGGCATATGATCAAGACCGCCGTGGATTGTCCTGCGCCGGTGGCCTTCCGGTACCCCAGGGCAAGAGGGGTGGGCGCGAAGAGGAGTGAAAGCCTTAAATCTATCGATATCGGGAAAGGGGAAGTGGTCAGGGAAGGCAAGGATGCTCTTATCGTGGCCATCGGTTCCACAGTCTATCCTTCACTCCGGGCAGCGGAGAGTCTGGAGAGGGTCGGAATCGATACGGCAATCATCAACAGCCGTTTTTTAAAACCCCTCGATGGAGACCTGATCTCTCACTGGGCCGTGAGAACAGGAAGAGTCCTCACGGTTGAAGAGAATGCCCTGATGGGAGGTTTTGGAAGCGCTGTTCTCGAACTCTTCCAGGAGAAGGGTCTCATTTCCATCCCGGTGAGACGTCTGGGTATTCCAGACCGCTTTATCGAACATGGGCCGCAATCCGTTCTCAGAGAGAAATACGGGATTGATGAAAAGGGGATATTCAAAGAGGTGAAGGAGATGGTTGAAGAAGGGAGATCCCCATCGCTCCATTCGAGTCAGACCATTGTCACCATGAGCAATACGCAACCCAATTCCAAATAAGCCTTAATGTTGCAATACTGTGACCTGGTAGGGGTACTTTCAAAGCCTTATAAAAAGCGACTTAAGTCCGGGCCTATTCAGCATGGCTAAAGCCATGAGTTACGATTCAATAATAATCTGTAACTCAGCCCTTTAGGGCTGATCGAATGGAACGGTTACAGAATGAGATACAATAATACTTAAGGCCAGCAAAGAGTTTTTCAGTGACCTCAAAGGAAAGGCTTGACAGGCTCCTGATGGAGAAAGGTTTGATTCAGAGCCGGGAAAGGGCGAGGGCTTTCATCATGGAGGGAAGGGTTCTCGTCGACGGAGCGATGATTGACAAGCCCGGAATCCGGGTGGCTATGGAAGCTCAAATAGAGATTCGAGGAGAAGACCATCCCTATGTGAGCCGTGGAGGCCAGAAACTCGAAGGTGCGCTTAAAGCCTTTGGAATCGATCCGAAGGGAATGGTGGTAATGGATGTGGGCGCCTCCACGGGAGGGTTTACCGACTGCGTCCTCCAGAGAGGGGCGAAAAGGGTTTACGCCGTGGATGTCGGTTATGGCCAGTTAGCCTGGAGATTGCAGAAAGATCCCAGGGTTGTCAATTTAGAGAGGCGAAATATCCGTTACCTAAAAAGGGAAGAGATGGATGAGAAAATGGACCTGATTCTCATCGATACCTCATTCATCTCCATAGAGAAATTTCTTTCACATCTTCTCGGATTTCTGAAAAGGGAAGGATCCCTTATAAGCCTTATCAAACCCCAATTCGAAGTGGGGAAGGGTGAGGTGGGCAAGGGAGGGGTTGTGAAAGACGACCGCTTACACCAGAAGGTGATTGAGCGGATCTCCGAATTTTGCCGCGGCCTGGGGTTGAAGGTCCTCGGGGTGATCGAATCTCCATTGTTAGGTCCCAAAGGAAATAAGGAGTTTTTCATTTATTTAAAAATTGATGGATAAGATGGGAAAGCCCAGGGAGCCCAAACCGGCCAAACTTTTTATGAGCCTGATTGCTAAAGAGGAGAGGATTTTTCAAGAAGGGATGGAGGATCTTGGATCGACCTTTGGGAAGATTGACTTCATCAGTGAGAAATTTCCATTTAACTTTACCAATTATTACGCAACGGAGATGGGAGACCTTCTCTTCCGACATTTCATTACCTTTGAACGTCTCGTTTCCATCCCCCAATTGCCTGAAATTAAACAGACGACCAACCATCTTGAAGAAAAATATGCTGCCCTCAATGGCAGCCGCCGCATCAATATCGATCCGGGATATATCTGCCTGGAACATGTCATCCTCGCAACGACAAAGGCCTATACCCATCGGCCCTATCTCAGGGAGGGCATCTATGCCGATTTAACGCTCATTTATCGGAATAAGTCGTTTCAGCCGCTGGATTGGACCTATCCGGACTACCGTCAGGAAAAGGTCATCCAGCTTTTCAACCGGCTCAGAAAGAGATATTGGGAAAATTTAAAGGAAGGGGAATGCCATCCATGTTAAAATCGATGACAGGCTTTGGAAGAGGAGAAGGGGAGAGCACACTGGGAAGGGTGCTCGTTGAGTCTCGTTCTGTCAATCATCGCTACTGCGATATCAACATCAAACTTCCAAAACGATTGACACCTTTTGAAAACCGTATCAAAGAGATCATCCGATCACAGATCTCAAGGGGAAGAATCGACCTCTCACTGAAACTGGATACTTTTGGAGAGGAGAGGGTTCAGCTCCAGGTCGATTCGAACCTCGCAGAGCAGTACTTTCAGGCCCTCCTCTCCTTGAAGGAAAGGTTTCATCTCCAAGGTGAAATAACCCTCGAATTGCTGACTGGAGCAAAAGACCTCATTTCTGCGAAAGAAGAGCCCGGAGATATCGAACCCTACTGGGAAGAGATTGTTCCTGTCCTGAAGCAATCCCTGAAGGAGATGGATGAGATGAAGCGCATGGAAGGGGAATCCCTTTCCAGAGATCTCCTGAGACGACTGGAACGGATAACGAAACAACTGGAGGAGATCAAAGGACAATTTCCTTCCCGCCTCGAAGCCTATCGAAATCGGCTTCGGGAGAGGTTCCACTCCCTTCTGGAAGGGGTTGAAGTAGATCCTTACCGATTTCAGCAGGAGATCGCCTTACTTGCGGAGAGGGCGGATATCACGGAAGAGATGGTGAGGGCAGAGAGCCACCTCAGCCAGTTTGCGTTCCTCTTCAAAGGGGAGGAACCCGTGGGCAGGAAGATGGATTTCCTGCTTCAGGAGATCCATCGGGAAGTGAATACGGTGAGCGCCAAGGCCAATGATGCGGAGATCTCCCAGAAAGTGGTGGAGATCAAGAGCGAATTGGAAAAGATTCGAGAACAGGTGCAGAATATAGAGTAGTTCATTAAAATAAAAGTCTAACGGTAAGGGTAACGAGGCCCGTATCGTTAATCAAAGGTCACGTTGATCATCTTTAAATTTTTTTTACGTAACCGTTACCGAATTACGAAACGGGCTTCGTAACCGTAACCCTCACCTACAGAGAATTTTATCTTCCGGATTGGGTATGAAAGATAAGAACCAGGGGAATAAAGAAGGGAGAGGTTTAATCTTCATTGTCTCCGCTCCTTCGGGCACCGGTAAAACCACACTGGTGAGAAAGGTGATGGAGGAATTGCCAGGCCTTCGATTCTCCATCTCTTATACCACCCGTCCCCCTCGGGCAAACGAGAGAGATGGAAAGGATTATTATTTCGTCACTCAAACCGTTTTCAAGGAGATGGTGGAGAAGGACAGGTTTCTTGAGTGGGCAGAAGTACTGGGCAATTATTATGGTACGGCCCGGGTTAATATGGAGGCCTTAGCATCGGAAAGGGCGGATTTGATACTCGATATTGATACTCAGGGGGCAAAGAGGGTGAAGGAGAAGATCGACCAGGCCATCCTGATCTACCTCCTGCCACCTTCCATGGAGGCCCTTCAGGAGCGCTTGATGAGGAGAGGTCTTGATTCGCCTGAAAGGATCCAATTCCGTCTGGCCCAGGCAAAAAGGGATATGGAAGAGGCTAATTGGTACCATCATATCATCATCAACGAAAGGTTTGAAGAGGCTGTTCAGGAATTAAAGGCGATTATCATCGCTGAAAGGCATCGAAAGAGCGGGGATTTAAAAACCTAAACCAAAACCGAGATCCCGAAACAAGTTCGGGATGACAAAAGTCAAGACTAACCGAATGTGTCATGCTGAACTCGGTTCAGCATCTCATCCCCGTCCCTGCCTACCGGCAGGCAGGCACAGGACGGGGTTTTCAGGTGCGACTTTTAGTCAAAAGGAGGAGAATCATGGCACGAATCACGATTCAGGATTGTCTGGGGAAGGTGGAAAGCCGTTTTGAACTGGTCATACTCGCTGTGAGAAGGGCAAAGATGCTGATAAGAGGGGCAAAACCCCTTGTGGAGACAGATAACCGGCACATTGTCAACGCCCTTCGGGAAGTGGCTGCGGGAAAAGTGAAATTTATCAACCCCAGAGACAAACAGAAAAAACCACCTGACGATGAATGATGAAGACGGATGCCACAGGGATGAGAGGCACGGTTGATACTCAGGGGACAGGATTAATTGCTGATCCCATCTATCACTATATCGTGATGACCGACCGCTTTGAGGGGGAGAAGACGGAAAGGGATGTGATCGATTCTCCCTGGGTTCAACGACTCCGTCGCATCTTTCAGCTCCAGAGCGCCCGCTGGGTTTTCCCTTCTGCCGAACATACCCGGTTTCAGCACTCCCTTGGAACGATGCATGTGGCAGGGGTCTTTTCAGAGCAACTCTATCCCTCCCTCTTCAATATTTTCAGGTCAGACATTCCCTCCTTCTCCTATATCGATGAGCTCCTGCGGATCGGTGGACTGCTCCATGATATCGGGCATGGCCCTTTCTGCCATTTCTTCGATGATCAATATCTCTCCCGCTTTAAGACGAATCATGAGGAGATCGGTCAGCACATCATCCGTGAAAAGCTCTCTCCCATTTTGAAAGGAATTCGAAGAAGCCCGAAAGGCCACTTTGACCGGTCAGAGACTCTCGATCCGGAACAGGTCGCCTTTCTCATCAAAAGGCCTCTAAAAAAAGAGGGGCGAAAACATCCGGGATGGCTCCTCTTCCTTCAAAAACTCTTCCGGGGGATCTTCACCTTCGACAATATCGATTATGTGTTGCGGGACGCCTATATGACCGGTGTCTCCATCGGTCCCATCGACTGGAGACGCCTCCTTTACTATACCTCCTTCCGCAAAGAGGGATTGGCGCTGGATAAGAGAGGGATGGATGCCTTGGGCATGTTCCTCAATGCGCGCCTCTATCTCTATTCCAATGTCTACTACCATCGCACCACCCGCTCCATCGATCTTCAGCTCCAGGAGATTTTTAAAGAGACGATGGAGATCCTCTGCCCTTTCCATCCCCTAAAGGAGTTAGACCGGTACCTCTTCCTGACAGACTGGTTTCTGATGGAGAAGGTCATGGAGTGGAAAAGCTCTCTGTCAACCCGGGAGAGGGGGTTGAGTGAAAAATGGGCGGAGGTCCTTTCGAGGAAGTTGAAATGGAGAAGCGCTTTTGAGGAGAAACTCACCCTCCGGGAGGTGGAGCTTGGACGGCCGATCTTCTTAACCCCCGGAGAGGTGAAGCAGAGAATGAAGACCTTTCTGCCCATACGTCTGAAAGATATCGAATTCCATGTCGATATGGCCCATCACGATCCCAGACCTCTCAATCCCTGGTATGAATCCGAGGAGGCCACTCTCCTGATCTATGATCCGGGGTCAAAAAGAGTCTCAAGAGAACCCCTCAGAAGATTGTTTCACTATATTCCAGCAAAGGTTGCCATCTGCCGGGTCTATGCCGCCCACCACCGTTATGATCAGGAACTCGGTCGGGCTGCCCGTCAGGCGCTTGTTTCGGAGAATTACCTGGAGGCCTTTGAGACGAATGTTTGAACGACTTCTCACAGTCATCTGCCCCTGCTTCCACTAAAGACTGTGATTCAGACAGTAGACCTTAGACTTCAGACCTGCCTACCGCAGGCAGGCA
>JASEIE010000188.1 GCA_030024065.1 Thermodesulfobacteriota bacterium | reverse complement strand
TGGGCAGCCGAGCCCAATCCCACATCGAGAATGCGTTCAAACAAATGAAAGACCCTCACTGGGTCAGCTTCTCTCCAGCCTTTCATTGGACCGATCAGAAACTACGGGTCCATGCCTTCTACTGCATCCTGGCCCTTATGTTCAGTTCTTTGCTTCAAAGAAAAGTTGCACATCTGGGCATCCACCTCACCATACCCACCCTCTACGAGGAACTGTCGGCGATCACCGAAATCGTCAACCTCCACGCTCCTGGCACAGATTCGGGCCGCGGCCGTCTCCGTGCTCAGTACGTTTTATCCGAACGGACACCCCTCCAGGACAAGTTGTGCCGAATCCTCGACGTTTATCGATTGGCCCACCGATAGCACCCTATTTATCCACGGCATTAATTCTGTCAGTGTATACATCCCTTGAGGTGACAACATCCGCATAAAACCTACAGTTTAAACCCCTGGCAAACACCTTTCAGTCCCCAAGGCAGAAATAAGTAGGAAACTCACGCTAGACTATATCTTCATTTGTGATTTAGATGCTCCAGGGCCCGAGCTCTAATCACAGCTTTAAAATTCCACAAAGGAGGAAGGTAATGAACCCCAAGATTAAATGCATTTATTGTTTTCAGTTTGACGAGGTGAGGTATGACCATTTGTCGGTGTACGGATATCACCGAAAACAGCAAAACCTTGAAAACCTGATGAAAGATGGAGCGTTGGCGTTTAAGCAGACGATTGCAGGTAGTTCCTATACAGGAGCGGCGACGCCGATCTTATGGACAGGAATGATCGGACCTCACACGGGTGTAAGGGATCCTTTCCACATGATCCAGCCTCCATTACTCCAAGAGTATATCAAAATGCTCGGGTGGGCGACACAGGGCTGTATGAGTCAGAGTGTGGCCGGCTCCGGAATCGGGATGAATTTTGGGTTCGATAACTTTGTTGAGCCCACCGATCCAAAGGCGCCAGATACCTGGGGAGATGGCGTCGAGCACTGGAGGCATCTCGGTGTCCATGTGGATGATAGATTCCACGCCAAACCGGTTGGAAAATATTATGTAAAAGAAAATATCGATTTTATTAAGGCCAACAAGAAGGGAAACTTCTATCTTTATAATCAATATTATGAAACCCATACCGGCTCGGAAGATTACCTGGTTAAATCAGGCCGTTTAAAGAAAGGCGTCATGGCTGAAAACTCTTATTATGACGCCAAAATAAGGCTTGCCGATGAAGAGGTGATTGGCTCGGTCATTGAAACTTTGAAAGAAGTGGGGCTGTACGAAGATGCATTGATTCTTATCACTGGAGACCATGGAACCACCCTGAGGCGGGATTGTTGGCCGATGGGGGATTATATTTATGAACCCCTCGATGTAGGAGAATTGGATAACACCCATTCAAGCCTCTACGATGTGGACCTGAGAATCCCCCTCATCATTAAGTACCCCGGGATGCCCGAGCAAGCCAGGGGCAAGGTTATCGACGGTCAGGTTAGATCGGTTGACTTCGTTCCCACCATTCTCGATATTCTGGATTTCCCCAAGGACAAGATCAAAGATCCTTTTGATGGAGAGAGCTTAGTTCCTTCTCTTGAAAATCTGAGAGGCCATGGCAAAAGGGCCTATGCCGAAACGGTTTGGGCAGCCTACGGAATGGGCGCCCGACAAGCCCTGCGTGAGGAGAACTGGAAATACATCCGCTATGCTTCCAGGATGTATGAAGAATTTTTTGATCTGAAGAAAGATCCTTTGGAACAGAATAACTTGATTGACAGTATGAAGATGCATGCTCCTCGTTGGCTCCAGGAGATGCGCGAGCAAGTCAATGACAACTATCGAGAATTAGATTTGGGCGTTAAACGACGCGAGATGCCTGAAACTGAAAAGAAGGCCATTGCTGAGCGTCTGCGCCGGCTGGGTTACACCACGGAGTAAAACTTCTATTTTGGGATCAGTAGGGAGAAAGGCCTTTTTCCCTACTGATCCTTTAAAATGTCAACGTGTGTGACGAAAGAAATTTCGGAGGGCAATCAGCAAAACAATTGAATTTGGTAGAAAGGAGAGCTAAGATGCCGATTAATAAAATCATCAGTGAAAAAAGGAAAAGGCAGTGCGCCAAGCTGGTTGAATTATCAAAAGAAGTCGTCCGGGAGGCCTTTGGGAAGTTTAAACAGGAAGAGATTGGGATCACTTGGACGGGGGGGAAAGACAGCGGGCTGACGCTCTGGTGCATCCGACAGGTGTGTCAAGAGAAGAATCTCTCTGTTCCGAAAACGATGATCATCGGGGAAGGGGATGAGTTTGAAGAGATCGAGGCCTTTGTCGATAAATATAAAAATGAATGGAAAGTTCCTCTCGAAGTCTGTCGGAATGAAGATGTCTTGAAAGCAGCCAACCATACTTTGGGCGCCATCGTAAAGGTTAAAGATTTAAATGAACGCAATCAGGAAGAACTTAAACGGATCGATTTCAAGGAACCCGAATTTCCGTTTGAGGCGGAATCCTATACCGGGAATCATTTGATGAAAACAGTGGTTTTCAATCAGTGGCTTGAAAGAAATAAGATCAAAGCCGTTTTTCAAGGACTGCGTTGGGATGAACATCCGGCCAGATTTGATGATACTTATTTCGAACATAAGTCAGCAGAGCATTTGATTCCCGAGCATACACGGATCAAGCCGATTCTCCATTTCATAGAGAAAGATCTATGGGATACTTATGCTGCTTTTAATATTCCTCATTGTTCCCTCTATGAGAAGGGCTATCGGTCCTTAGGTGCCAAGACAACTAGCCTGATATCGGTTGAAGGGGTGCCTGCCTGGGAACAGGATTTAGAAAATACAGAGGAACGAGCTGGGAGGCAACAGGACAAAGAGAAGGCCATGGAGAGGTTACGGAAATTGGGATACATGTAGCAAAGGCTCCCTGTAACGCCGAGGTGAAAACATCCTAAGGTTGTTCTTTTGAAAAATGAAATGATAGGAGGTATGTTAAACTTGATTCCACCCCATGGAGGAAAACTAAAGCCTTTACTGCTAAAGGGAGAAGAACTAAAGGAGGCGATGGAGAAGGCCAAATCTCTTCCTCAGATTCGGATGACGAGTCGCGAAAGGGATGACCTCATCATGATGGGGATTGGAGCCTTCAGTCCCCTTGAGGGCTTTATGGGAAAGGCGGACTGGAAAGGGGTGTGCGATGAGATGAAAATGGCCAATGGAATCTTCTGGCCCATTCCAATCACCCTGTCGGTGACCAAGGAGGTTGCTAAGGGCCTGAAGGAAGGGCAGGAGGTGGCCCTCATCGACGATGAAAGCAACGAACTCATGGGAAGCATGGTGGTGCAGGGAAAATATACGATCGATAAGATCCATGAGTGTAAACAGGTCTTCAAAACGGATGATATCGAACACCCTGGTGTAGCCAAGGTCATGGGTCAGGCGGAGGTGAATATCGCGGGACCGGTGAAGGTATTCAGCGAGAGCGACTATCCAGAAAAATTCAAAGGCATTTATGCCACTCCCGAAGAGACACGAAAACTCTTTGAAGAGAGGGGATGGCGGACGATTGCCGCTTTGCAGCTAAGAAACCCTATGCATCGGTCTCACGAGTACCTTGCTAAGATTGCGCTGGAGGTCTCTGACGGGCTTTTCGTCCACCAGCTCATTGGAAAGTTGAAAGCAGGGGACATTCCGGCTGATGTGCGGGTCAGGTGCATAGATACCCTTGTGGAATATTATTTCCCAAAAGAACGGGTTATCCAGAAGGGATATCCTCTGGAGATGCGTTACGCGGGCCCCAGGGAAGCCTTACTCCATGCGGTATTCCGTCAGAATTATGGTGCCACTCACCTCATTGTGGGACGGGACCACGCTGGAGTGGGGGAATATTATGGTCCGTTCGAGGCCCAAGATATCTTTGATCAGATCCCGCCGGATGCCCTTATGATCAAACCCCTGAAGATTGACTGGACCTTTTACTGTTACAAGTGTGTTGGGATGGCATCTCCAAAGACTTGCCCCCACGGAAAGGATGACCAGTTGATTCTGAGCGGCACAAAGCTCCGGAAGATGCTTTCAGAAGGAGAGAAACCTCCAGTGGAGTTCAGCCGGCCCGAGGTTCTGGATATCCTGATTGAATATTACAAAGGCCTTGAGGAAAAGGTCGAGATCAAACTCCACAAATTCGCAGAGGGCAAGACGTAACGGTATGATCGATTCAATAAATACGGTAGGTTCTATTGAAAAGAAATTTTCTAAGAATCATTGAGAGAGAAATCCCAAACGATTGTGTGTTAATTTCGGTGGGCCTTTCAGGCAGTTCTAAAACCTTGGTAACGGAAGAGATCTCAAAGATAAAGGGGTTTCAGATTTTGAGGTCTGATGCAATTAGGCCTGAAGTCCTCAAGGGTGAAAATATCTTTGATGAAAAGGTTGCCTCCGACCTGGAAAGGAGAAGGAAGGTTTATAAAGAGATGTTTAGGCGGGCGACAGATGTGCTAAAGGCTGGAGGAAACGGCTTGATTTTGGATGCGACTTTCTTTACCCAGGAGCTGAGAGCACGAGCTGCCGAACTGTCTGAAAAGGCGCATCGACCATTAGTGATTGTAGAATGTGTATGTACCGAAAAGAGATCGATTCAACGAATTTTAAAGAGGACAAAAAAAAATTATGAATCCAATGCCTTGACCTTGGAGGCCTATTTAAATAATAAAGCCCTGTTTCAACCTGTTGATATTATCGGTTTAAAAAAGAAGTTTAAAACCCTTCCAATGATCCATTTGGTCATTGACACGGAAAGCGACAATGCTTCTGATTGGAAGATCAAGAAAATAGAAAAACGCTAACCACACGAGGAGAGGAGAATGGAAATCGAATTTAAAAATGGTGTTACAAAGGAAAGTATGCCCAATGTCCTGATACTTCTTCTGGATGCCTTTCGGGCCGATTATTTGGGGTGTTATGGAAATCGTGAAGGCTTGAGTCCGAATATTGATCGAATTGCAAAAGAAGGTGTCCTCATCGAACGATCAACCTCTGTTGCTCCATGGACAGGCCCATCCCAAGCAACTATGTTCACTGGTTTATATCCAAATCAGCACCGATGCACTTGGAATACGATGAGGATAAGACCCGGTATTTATACAATCTGGGACGTCTTCGAAGCAGCGGGCTATCACATGGTCGCCTCCCTCTCCAACGACAAGGTGGATAACGTTTTTAAACTTTTGGGTGATAAGACGGAGATCCTCGGGTGGGTGACATCTGGAGGTTTAGAAGTAACGAAGAATAAAGGGAGGGAGTATGCCTTCGATGAGGCTGCCAGCAAGGCACCCGCTATTGTTAATTATTTCACCGACTGGCTGGATAGGCATAAAGGTAAAAAGGTCCCTTTTGCAGCTTACTTGAATGTCTACGACTGTCATACGAGATACAGAGTGGAAGAACCTTATAAATCAAAATTTCTTTCAAAAGAGGATCTGAAAACCCTTGATATGATGTGGGAAATGGGCGGGCCCTTTATGCTCCATTTCAAAGAGATGAATCGGGAGTTAGAGGTCACACCCCAAATGATCCACGCATTGAAATCCCAATACAAAGCTCAGGTCAACCTCATCGACGATTCCGTGGGAATGCTTCTTAAGAAACTTGCGGAGTATGAACTTTTAGAAAATACAATCATCATTCCTATTGCAGACCATGGAGATCAACTTGGCGATCACAGATTTCCGTCTTTTCATCATCAGTCCTCTATTTATAACTGTTTGTTATGGATCGCTTGGATTGTCCGTTTTCCCAAAAGCCTTCCGAAAAACAGGCGGATAAGCACTCCATTTATTCAAAACATCGACTTCATGGAGACAGTCCTCGACCTCTGCGGAATAAAGAAGCCGGACTTTTTGAGGAGATCACCTGGTGTCTCACTCGTGCCTTACTTTCTGGGAGAGAAAGAAGAGCCCCCTCGAAATTATGGAATTTCAATGTATGAGACTCCTACAACCTTCGTTAAGTGGAACCTTGCCCAAGTTGGAGACGAATACTTGAGGAAACTTCTGGCCATCTGGGATCGAAAGTATAAGCTCATCTTTTCCGATGGGGGTTACAGGGAACTTTACGACATCGAAATGGACTGGAATGAGCATAAAGACATTCACGAGCAATTTCCGGATAAATGCAAAGAATTTGAGAAGATCTTTTATGACACCTTTGAGGAGTATGGCGGGATCCCGGATGAATATCTTGTTACCGCTTTTAGCCCTGAAACAAAGGATAAGATCATGGAGCGCTTACGGATGACAGGGTATATTCCTGATAACGAATAAGATAGCTGGGTCAATTTCTTCATGAATTACAATGAGAAAGGGGGGATTCAGAAAAGACTTGTAAAGAAAGATACATTGGGTTTGCGTGCACGGGGATAGATATAATAGATAAAGAAGTGAAAGGAGGTATATTATGTTTTCGAAAAGAAGGATGATCGTTTTGTGGCTGGTCCTTGTTGCAATAGGGAGCCAGTTTGCCGTTGCGGAATTTATCCAAGCTGCAGAAAGATACCCTACTCGACCGGTCGACTTGGTCGTACCAAGCGGACCTGGAGGAGGAGCTGACCAATTGGCTCGTATGATCTCTCCGCTCTTTGAAAAACACTTTGGTGTCCCCTTCCCTGTCTCTAATTTGCCTGGAGCCGGTGGGAACGCGGCCCTCATAAAAGTGAAGGCGGGTAAGGCTGATGGATACACTATGTCAGTTTATATGGGGCGTGTCATTTGCTCTTGGGCTATTTTAGGACTTGGGGACTTCAAGATCGAGGATTTTGAATGGCTCTCCCGTTTGATCAAACAAGAGTCAGCCTTCTTTGTCAAATATGATAGCCCTATTAAGGACGCGAAAGATCTCATCCGAATCGCTCAGGAAAGACCACTTAAAGTAGCGATCCATGGACATGGGAACCTGGATGACGTATCTGTCCGTTATCTTGTTGCCAAGAGATTAAAGTTGGTCAGTGTTCCTTATGCAAAACCCTCTGAACGATATATGGCCCCCTTGGGAGGGCATGTAGATGTCCTCTATGAGGAGCCGGGGGACGTCAAGTCTTTCCTAGACGCGAAGCAAATCCGGACAGTTATGATGTTTTCTAAAAAACGGTCCAATTTTTATCCGGATATTCCTACCTCTTATGAATTGGGATATGAAATAGGCTTCCCCAACTGGCGAGGCTTGGTCGTTAAGAAAGGAGCGCCTCCAGATGTGGTCAAGGCTCTTGAAGACGGTCTAAAAAAAATCATTGAGACTCCCGAGTGGAAAAAATACTTGCAAGATGAAATGGCTGAACCAGATAGCTATCTCGGTCCGGAGGAGTTCCGTAAACGAGTTTACGAGGAGTTTAATATCCTTAGTAAATTTGCGGAGGAATACAAAATCAAATGACCCCTATTTCCAAACATGACCGATCGTTGAGCATAAAACGAAGTTGGCCAATCTTGGTCATCTTAATCTCTGTCTTTCTATATATCAATGCCGGCTTTATCCAGGCACCTGGCAGACTTCCAGGTCAGATAGAGCCGGCTTTCTGGCCCCGAGCGATTTTAATAGCCTTGATCGTCTGCTCTATATTAAGAATAATCCTCAACCTGCGGAGAGGCCTTCCTGCTTCAGTTTCTGAGCCTGATACTGAAAAAGTAGCAAAGGAAACAATGGAAGACCGAAGAAACTGGAAAATACTTGTTCTCGCCATGCTTTCGGTATTCTGTTTCGTATTGGCTATTGATAATTTAGGCTTTTTATTGAGCTCCTTGCTCTTTTTATGGGCTTTTACATATTTGGGGAGATGGAGGAAAAAGATCTACCTTCCATTGATCGCCATAATGGGTACTATTGTGATCACATATCTATTTGTCAAATTAGTTTATATTCCACTGCCTAAAGGAAGGTCCCTTTTTGAAGATGTGACCATTGCTCTCTACAGGGTTCTGGGGATATTCTAAGGTGTAACAGTTCAGCCCCCCTATGAAAAGAGATAAATTTTTTAAAAAAATGTAAAA
>JASEIE010000187.1 GCA_030024065.1 Thermodesulfobacteriota bacterium | reverse complement strand
CACAGTGCTTCAATTTCCAAAGGTTGCGCTCTAAAGCTTCTCCAATCCACCCGTCCTTTCGGTTTAACTCATGTGCTCAATTTTTTCACACCTTCTGAGGGATTACTCATCAAAAAATTATCTCAGGTGAAAATTTAATTCAATCGGACAGAGACCACTTTTGAGACCCCCGGAGTCTCCATGGTGATCCCGTAGAGGGTGTTCGCCATCTCCATCGTCTTCTTGTTGTGGGTGATGAGGATGAACTGGGAAGTCTTTGAGAACTCCTTGACCATTTCGATGAAACGGTTGATGTTTGCATCATCCAGAGGCGCATCCACCTCGTCGAGCAGACAGAAGGGTGTGGGTTTGATCATAAAGATCCCGAAAAGCAGCGCCGTCGCAACCAGGGCCTTCTCCCCGCCGGAGAGGAGATCGATATTCTGGAGTTTCTTTCCCGGTGGCTGGGCCATAATATCCACTCCTGAAGTGGATGGATCCTGTTCATCCATCAGGATAAGACTGGCCTGTCCACCCTTGAAGAGCCGGGTGAAGACCTCCTTAAATCTCTCATTCACCAGATGGAAGGTCTCCAGGAATCGCTTCGTCGTCGTCCGGTTGATCCGGATGATCACCTTTTTCAAAGTATCGAGGGCCTGTTGAAGATCGTTCTGCTGCTCCGTGAGGAAGTCATGCCTCTGTTTCAGCTCCTGATACTCCTCGAGAGCCATGAGGTTCACCTCTCCAAATCCCTCCAGCGCTGCCTTCAGCTCTGTCAGCCTCTTCATCCTTTCCTCTCTCGGAAATTCCTCCTGGCCTGTTCCGATAGAGGTTGAAAGCGAGGCGCCATAACGCTCCCTCATCGAATCCTGTAAATGCTGGAGCTTGAGCTGCACCTCCGAAACCCGGATCTCTTCCACATGACTCTTCTGGCGAACATCCTCCAGTTCCTGTCGAAGGTATCTGGAGGACGCCTCTACCTCTCTCCATTGGCCGGAGAGAACCTCCACCTTCTCCCTCTGGAGAGAGAAGGCCTCTTCATTCGAGCGATGCCTCTTTATCAGCTCCTCCAACTCCTTCTCCCTCTGATCGATTCTTTCCACGAGGGAGGCATTCTCCTTTCGACATTTCCTGATCCCTCTCAACCTCTCCATGATCTGTTCGCGTAAGGATTTCATATTATCGGTGAGATTGAGAATCTGAACTTCCATTCCCCTCTGCTTCTCCTCAACCGAGGCGAGATGGACCTTCCTCTCCGTGATCTTTCCCCCCAATTCTTCTGTCCCCTCCCTCACCTCCTCAACGGTCTTCTTCAATGACTGAAGGCCCTCCTCCTTCTCCCGCTTAATGGCCTCCTCCCTCTCTATTTGAATCAGGACGTTCTTCATCTCCTCTTCGATATCCCGGTCTTCCTCCGTGAGTTCCCCCCCCTCAAACCCGAGAACCTCCATCCTCTGCTCGAATTGGAAGATCTCCTTTCTCACTCCTTCCAGATCCCTTTCCTGATGGAGGAGTTCAATCTCCTTCTCCTGAATCTCTCTCTTTCTTCTCCCCAGATGTTCCTCTCTCTCGAGAATCTCCTGGTTGAGATGTTCCTCCTCTTCGACTGCCCTGTGCCATTTCCCCTCTCCCTCTCCGATCTTCTTCTCTAACTCTCTGATCTCCCTTCGCCTCTCTAAAATGCTGAGGCCCTGATCACGGCTTCCTCCGGATATCACTCCGGTCCGTTCCACCACATCCCCTTCCAGGGTGACAAGGGTTCCAAATTCTTCACCTCTCCTGATCCACTGGTATGCTTCATCAAGGTCTTTAACGAGGCCGACATCCCCTAACAGAAACTCTGCGATGGGAGCAAAGCCCTTCTTCACTCTGACAAACTGCAAGAGAGGCAAGGGTCTTCCTTCCTCCTCTGTCTGCAAAGACCGATCCCGATTTCCACTTCCCTTCATCCCGGTGGAAACGAAACTGGCCCGGCCGAGAGATTCCCTCTTGAGAAGGGCGATCGCTTCCATGGCTTCCTTTTCGCTCTCCGCAATCAGGTATTGAAGCTGTTGTCCTAAAACAGCTTCCAGGGGAACTTCATATTGGGGTTCCGGCTCCAGGATATCGGCCACCACACCCGAGATCCGATCCCATCCTTCCTTCTCCTCCCTCTTTCTGAGAAGAAGAGACTTCACCCCTTTTTCAAATCCCTCATAATTCTCCTGAAACTCTTTTAAGGAGAAAAATCGAGACCGGTCCTGCCACAACTTTTCTTCCAGTCCTGATCGCTCCGCCTGTTTCGCGCGCAGGGCGTCTCTTAACTTTTCGAGATCTCCTTCCCATCTCTCCTTCTCCTCCTGGAGAGTGGATTGGATGGAGAGATTCATCTCCCTCTCCTTCTCGATTCTCGATAAGGTCTCTTTGAGTTGGGCAAGGCCTGTCCTCACCTCTTCCGACTCTTTTCCATGGGAGCGAATCCGTTTCTGGAGATCCTCCTTCCTCTCTTCAAGGTGAGACTTGCGATTTCTGAGAGAGGTGAGCTGGGTCAGCGTATCGATCAATCTGCCTTTCTCAGTCTCCAGTTGTTCTGAAACGTCCTGGTAGGTTGCCCGGAAGTCGTTATAGAGAATCTCCCATTCTTTCAATATCTCTTCGTTCTCACGGCCTCCCTCCTCCAACCCCCTCCTGACCTGTTCCACTCTCTTTCGCTCTCTCCGGGTCTCTCTCCAGGCTTGAAGCCCCTTCCTTGTCTCCTCCAGCATCTGAGCCTCTTGCCTTTGAAGGCCTTCCTTTTCCTTCCTGAAGAATTCAACCTCGCTTTCTATCTTCTGAATCCTCTGGCCGAGCTCGTAAATCTCCTGCTGGAGAGTATGAAGTTTCTCTTCCTCCTCCATGCTTTTCAGTCTCGCCCCCTCGACCGAGGCCTCCTTCTCTGCCAACTGAGCGGAGATCATCGCCCCTCTCTCCCGAAGGGCCTTCAGATAACCCCTGGCCGCCTCTCCCTTCTCTGAAAGTTCACCATATTCCTCAAGGGCGAAGCGGAGTTCGATCTCCCGGACCTCCTTGCGCATCGCCTTATACTCCTCTGCCCGCTTCACCTGCCGTTCCAGAGTGACGATCTGACGCTTCACCTCCGCGATGATGTCCTGAACCCGGAGAAGGTTCTGCTGGGTGGCATCCATCTTCATCAGGGCCAGCCTCTTTCGTTCCTTGTACCTTGCAATGCCTGCAGCCTCCTCGATCAAAAAACGCCGATCCTGGGGATTGGAATTGATGAGATGTTCCACCCGGCCCTGTTCAACAATCGAGTATCCGTTCACACCGATCCCTGTGTCCAGGAAGAGATCGATGATGTCCCTTAAACGGCAGGGGATCCGGTTGATCAAGAATTCGCTCTCTCCGGATCGGAAGAGCCTGCGGGTGATGGTGATCTCGCTATACTGCTGGTACTCCTTTGGCGCTGCCCCATCCTCATTGGAGAAGGTCAGGCTCACCTCTGCCATCCCCAGGGGTTTTCTCCCGTCGGTCCCTCCGAAGATGACATCCTCCATCAACTTCCCGCGTAAATGTTTGGCGCTTCGTTCGCCAATGACCCAGAGGATGGCATCCACGATGTTCGACTTTCCACAGCCATTCGGTCCCACGACCGTCGTGATTCCTTCCGGAAAGGTGAGATGGAGCCGATCCACAAAGGATTTGAATCCGGTTATCTCAAGTGATTTAAGCTTCATCGAACTATCCTTAGTTACGCATTTAACCAATCATACTGCATTCAGTCAAATTCCAATCACCAATCACCAAGCACCAATAACCAAATAATGACCAATTTTCCAATCACCAAAAGTTAAATCCATCTCCCCTCCGGGGAGAAGGGAAAGTCTGCCTGCCGGTAAGCAGGGGGGGAGGGGTCTTTTTCTTTTGGTTATTCGAATTTGGTCATTGGTGATTATTTGGTGATTGGGATTTGGTTATTGGTTATTTTCTTCCAATATATTCCATCGCCTTTTTTAGTCTCTGAATCACCCTCTCTTTGCCCATCGCCTCCATCACTTCATCAATGGGGGGGCTGACCGTTCTGCCTGTCAGGGCCACGCGAAGGGGCTGGGCAATCCTGATCAGAGGCTCCCCGCGAGATTCGGCCAGCTCCTGTACCAGACGATGGCCGCTCTCTTTATTGAGAACCGCCACCTTTGACAGAGAGGCGACGACCTCTTCGAAGATCGGTATCGACTCGCCTTTCAGAAATTTTTTGGCGGCGCTCTCTTCATACGTGATCTCCTCATAGAAATAGAATTCGGAAAGATCGGCCATCTCCACCAGGGTTTTGGACCTCTCCCTGAAAGAGAGAATCGCCCTCCTCAGAAGATCGAGATCGCCAATCGAATAACCTTTGGCCTCAATAAAAGGCAACACCTGTTGGGCCAGTTCATCCGCTTCCATTCTTTTGATATACTGGGAGTTGAGCCAATCCAACTTCCCCGGATTGATGGCTGCTGCCGATTTGCCCACTGCTTCCAAACTAAACTTTTCGATCAGCTCATTGAGCGTGAATTCCTCCTGATCGCCATAGGACCATCCCAGACGGACAAGGTAGTTCACCACTGCCTGAGGGAGATAGCCCATCTTCTGATACTCCATCACCGACTGGGCGCCATGCCGTTTCGAGAGTTTCTTCTTGTCCGGTCCTAAAATCATCGGGACATGGCCGAATCTCGGTAAGGGGTAGCCCAGCGATTCATAGACCTGAATCTGCCGTGGGGTATTGTTCAGATGGTCATTTCCACGGATGACATGCGTGATTTCCATGGTGATATCATCCACCACGACCGAGAAGTTGTAGGTGGGAAGTCCATCGCTTCTCAGGATGATGAGGTCGTCCAGTTCCGCATTGTCAAATTCCACCCTGCCCTGGATCAGGTCCTCCACCACCGTAGTTCCCGCATCCGGTGAGAGAAATCGAATGGCATAAGGTCTTTCCGGATAAGGAGGTCTCCGGTGAAGGCAGGTTCGATCATATTTAGGCTTGAGCCCTCCTTTCATGGCTGCTTCCCGCTTCGCCTCCAATTCCTCTGGAGTGCAATAACAGCGATAAGCCTTCCCTTCTTTCAAAAGTCTTTCCGCAGCCTCTCGATAGAGAGAAATCCTCTGGGTCTGGTAAAAGGGCCCCTCGTCCCAATCCAATCCCAGCCAGGCCATGGCATCGAGGATCACCTGGATCGACTCCTGTGTGGAGCGTGCCACATCGGTGTCCTCAATTCGAAGAACAAAAGTCCCCTGGCAGTGACGCGCCAGGAGCCAGTTGAACAGGGCGGTTCGCGCGCCTCCGATATGGAGGTCTCCTGTGGGGCTGGGTGCAAATCGTGTTCTTACAGTGGTCATCTTTCCTTAGACAAAGACATGGATAGACAATTTGTAGGGCAAGCTTACTCCTGCCTGCCGGCACGCAGGTTTGCAGGGCTAAAGCCCTGCCCTACATTAGTTATTTATTACTGATATGTTATTAAAAAAATCCCCCCTTTTCCCTTCTTAGTAAAGTTAGATGGGGGGATTATCTTGCATGCTTAAACCTTTAAATGAGATGGTCAATAGCCTTGAGCGCCTCGTCCAGTTTTTCAGGGCCGGTCCCTCCAGCCTGGGCAAAATCAGGTCGACCTCCTCCTGTCCCTCCTACAAGGAGAGCGATCTTTTTGATCAGATCGTTTGCGTTGAACCGATGGGTGAGATCTGCGGTAACACCCATCAGCAGTGAGACCTTGGCCTCACTACTGCTTCCCACAAGGATGATCCCGGAACCGATCTTCGCCTTCAATTGGTCGACATACTCCCTCAATCGCTTCGTGTCCTTTCCATCCACCCTGACGGATAAGACCTTCACCCCCTTCAGTTCTCTCGCAAGGGAAAGAAGATGGGAGATCTCCTGGTGTGACGATTTAGCCTGAAAGGACTCGATCTCCCTTTCCAGTTCTTTCTGCCCTTGAAGCAATCGTTCCACTTTATGGGCGAGCTCTCCGGGCATCGATTTGAGAGAGAGGGCGATCTCCTCAAGCTCATGCTCTTTTTCTCTGATAAACTGGTAGGCTCCTTCTCCGGTGAGGGCTTCGATCCTTCTCACGCCTGCGGCCACGCCGGTCTCATTTAAGATTTTGAAGAGGCCGATATCGCCGGTCCTTAACGTATGGGTTCCTCCACAGAGTTCGATGCTGAAATCCGATACCTTGACCACCCTCACCTTTTTCCCATACTTTTCTCCGAAGAGGGCCATAGCCCCGCTCTGGAGGGCTTCCTCTACCTCCATGATCTTTGTTTCGACTTTTAGATTTTGACGGACCTTCTGATTGATCATTGCCTCAATCTCTTCAAGAACGCTTCTCTCAATCGGAGCGAAATGGGTGAAGTCAAATCTGAGCCGTCCTGGAGCGACCAGGCTGCCTGCCTGATGGACATGGGTTCCCAAAACCTCTCTCAACACAGCCTGGAGAAGATGGGTCGCCGTGTGGTTGAGGGCAATCGCCTGCCTTCGATCCGGATCCACCTTCAGGGTGGCCTCCATTCCTTCCCTGACCACTCCTCTCTTCACCCTCGCCCTGTGGACAATCAGATCCTCCAATGGTTTAAGGGTATCCTCCACCTCCATGGAGAATCCTTCCTGAAAGATCACGCCTCTGTCTCCGGTCTGTCCGCCTGCCTCTCCGTAAAAGGGTGTCTTCTCCGTAACGACCTCCACCTCATCACCCTCTTTGGCAGAAGAGACAGGTTCATCGCCTTTGATCAGTTTCAGAATCTTCGAATCGCATTGGATCTCCTCATGCCCCACGAATGCGATTTTCATCCCCTCATTTGAAATCCGGCGATAGATCTCCTTCGTCCTTCCCTCAGCCATCCCCTGCCACGCCTGTTTACTCTTCTGCCTCTGCTCCTCCATCTGAACGTTGAACCCTTCCTCATCAAAACTCATTCCCTCTTCCTGGAGGATCTCGGCCGTCAAATCGAGAGGAAACCCAAAGGTGTCGTAAAGCCGGAACGCCACCTCTCCGGAGAGAATCTTCTCTCTCTGCTTCTTCAATCGATCCAGCTCCTCTCTCAAAATCTTCAGTCCTGAATCGAGGGTCTCTGAGAAACGTTCCTCCTCATTCCGAATCACCTTTGAGATAAACGTCTCTGTCTCCCTCAATTCGGGATAGGCCTCCTTCATCAGATCCACCACCCTGGAGAAGGTTCGATAGAGAAAGGGATCTTCGATGCCCAACATCTTTCCATGCCTCATCGCCCTTCTCATGATTCGGCGAAGCACATATCCCCTGCCTTCGTTAGAAGGAAGGACTCCATCGTTGATCAGGAAGGTCGCAGCCCGGCTGTGATCGGCAATCACCCGGATGGAAACATCCGATCGCGCTTCTTTGCCGTAGGGAATACCGGAGATCTCCTCGATCTCCCTGATGATGGGTAGGAAGAGGTCTGTCTCAAAGTTGTTCTTCACACCCTGAAGGATGGCAGAAATCCTTTCCAGCCCCATCCCGGTATCGATGCAGGGTTTGGCCAGAGGGGTCATTGCCCCCGTCAAATCGCGATTGAACTGCATGAAGACAAGATTCCAGAGCTCTAAGTATCGGTCGCAGTCGCATCCCACGGCGCAATCGGGACGATTGCAACCCATCCCTTCTCCCTGGTCGATCACGATCTCGGAGCAGGGTCCGCAGGGTCCGGTCTCTCCCATGGCCCAGAAGTTATCCTTCTCACCCATCCTGACAATTCGGTCTGCCGCAATGCCGATCTTGCGCCAGAGATCATAGGCATCATCGTCATCAAGATAGATGGTGATCCACATCTTCTCGGCCGGCAACCCCCACTGACGGATGAGGAGATCCCAGGCCATCTCAATGGCGCCTTCTTTAAAGTAATCCCCGAAGGAGAAATTCCCTAACATCTCGAAGAAGGTATGGTGGCGGGCGGTCTTGCCCACATTTTCGAGATCGTTATGTTTTCCTCCGGCACGGACACATTTCTGAGAGGTGGTCGCGCGACAATAGTCCCGGGTCTCTTCGGTCAAAAAGACCCCTTTGAACTGAACCATTCCGGCATTGGTGAAGAGCAGTGTGGGATCTTTTCTG